>JAJXTK010000312.1 GCA_021783935.1 Myxococcales bacterium
GTCACGCCGGACGACGCCGACAGGAAGGCCGTGCTCGACGAGCTGACGGCCGAGGCGCAGAAGCACGGGCTCGGGTACTGAGACCCCGACGACGGCTGACAGCGGTCCGAGGTGGCCGACCCTTCACTAACGCCCCGTACTTGGGGTCGTGACCGTGCCGGAGGCGCGGTCCCCAACCTTCGCTTGCTCCAGTCGCTCCAGCAGGGGAAACTTGCACACCGGCTTCACACACCCTGGGCCGATCGGCCTTTTTCGAGTGGTTTTCGGCACCTGATCGCGGCCTTCTAAGCCGTTGGTCGGGCGTTCGAGTCGCCCCGGGCGCGCTAACATCCGGCCGAAATTGGGCCGATGTCTCCGGGGCGCGCACGACGGTTCACTTCCTCGACGACGACATCGTGCGCGACGCCGCCGCCGGCCTGGTCGTCCGCAAGCCCGGCGTACCCGGCCCCAGTCGTTCTTCCCCTCCGCGAAGGGGCCCCACGACTCGTGCTGCACGCCGTTCTCGCGCATGAACGCGTGCGCCTCGTGTTGCTGATGGACCGGGTGCTGGTGCTCGAGCCGTACGCGCCGAGCGTCCCGGGGCGGTTCCTCTGCTTCCCGAGACGCGCGCGGATCTCGCCAGCGCTCCGCGCCTTCGTCGACGTCGCGCGCGAGGTCGCCGCGAGCGCGTCGGCGTGAAGATTTCATGAACGGGCCTTGCACTTCATGCGCCTTTCGCGCGGCGCGCAACGGCCTACGTTCTTCCTCCAGGAGGACGGAGCCATGAAGAAGCGCGTGCTGGGCAAGAGCGGTCTCGAGGTCTCGGCGCTCGGCCTCGGATGCATGGGGATCAGCTTCGGGCTGGGCGTGCCGATGGAGCGCGCGGCAGCGATCACGTTCCTGCGCGCTGCGCACGCGCGCGGCGTCACCTTCTTCGACACGGCCGAGGCGTACGGCCCGTTCGCGAACGAGGAGATCGTCGGCGAGGCGCTCGCGCCGGTGCGCGATCAGGTCGTGATCGCGACGAAGTTCGGCTTCCGGAACGGCGACACGGCCGCCGGCCTCGACAGCAGCCCCACGCGCATCCGCGAGGTCGCCGAGGCCGCGCTCCGTCGTCTGCGCACCGATCGGATCGATCTCTTCTACCAGCACCGCGTCGATCCGAGCGTGCCGATGGAGGACGTGGCCGGGACCGTCCGTGACCTGATCCGCGAGGGGAAGGTGAAGCACTTCGGCATGTCCGAGGCGGGCGTCGCGTCGATCCGACGTGCGCACGCGGTGCAGCCGGTCGCGGCGCTGCAGAGCGAGTACTCGCTCTGGTGGCGCGAGCCGGAGAAAGAGATCCTTCCGACGCTCGAGGAGCTCGGGATCGGCTTCGTTCCGTTCAGCCCGCTCGGCAAAGGGTTCCTCACCGGCGCCATCGACGCGACCACGGCGTTCCCGAAGAACGACTTCCGCAACTTGGTGCCGCGCTTCTCGGAGGAGGCGCGCCGCGCGAACCAGGCGCTCGTCGATCGGCTCGGCGCGATCGCGACGCAGAAGAAGGTCACCCAGGCGCAGATCGCGCTCGCGTGGCTGCTCGCGCAGAAGCCGTGGATCGTGCCGATCCCGGGTACGACCAAGCTCGGACGCCTCGAGGAGAACCTCGCCGCGGCGGACGTCGCGCTCACGGTCGACGAGCTGCGGGAGATCGGCGACGCGCTGGCCGCTTTCGAAGTCGTCGGCGAGCGCTACCCGGCGCAGCTGGCCAGGCTCGTGGGGCGGTGAGGAGGGGCACATGGCCAACGTGAACGGCTTGATCGGCGCGGGGTCGATCGGGGGCGGGGGGCTCCAGGTCTTGCCCGAGAGCTTGGCTGCCAGGTCGGCGGCGTCCGTCGCCCCGAGCTCCTCGACATCGAAGTACCGCTTGCTGGTCTGCATCCCGCCTTTGGTCGGCTTCCGAAAGTCGGTCGGATGGATCGGGCCGAGCAGGAACACACGGAGCGGATCGGCTCCGGGACGGTGAGCGGCTCGCGTCTTCTCCGCAAGGGTGAGGAGTTGGTCGTCGGGCGTCTCGACGGGCTTCCACCGGAGCTTGCCCGAGCCCTCGCCGTCGAGGTCCACAACGGCCTCGATCATCGCTTCGTCGAGGTAGCCCTCGGCGCCGAGCGCGAGGTCTGGTGGCACCTGCTCCGGCACACCTGCGCGACGGCGCTTCTCTGCGGCTGGTGGGGGAAGAAGTGGTCGCTCGAAGAGGTCGGCAAGCTGCTCGGCCATAGCTCGACGCGCACCACGGAGATGTACGCGCACCTGCTCGACTCCGCGCTCGTGCAGCTCGCCGCCGAGACGCACGAGGCGTGGTCGGCGACCCTCACGAAATCGGCGTCATTCGAGGGGGTGCCCGTTGTCACGGCGCCGTCACGCCGTTCGGGCGCCGATCAGAAATCACCTAGGATTTCCAGGGCGCGCCACAGTGGATTCGAACCACTGGCCTTCGGCTCCGGAGTTCAACTCAGACAGAGCAAAAGCATCGAGAAAACGGCACTTCGCATCTCGAAGTGTGACGCGGGCGTGCCACAGGTCGCCCGTGCCTGAATGCTCGCGCTGTGCTTTACGGCTCGCGCCGTCATGGCGCAGGCGAATGACTAAATTGCGCCTTCTGACCCATGGGTCAGGCGGCGCCATTTCGTCAGTTAAGCTGGTCGAGGAGCCCTTGGATGGCGCTCCACGCATCCGCCTGCGCGTTCTCGTTCGGACCGTCGTGGAGGAACTCCGCCGCGCGCATCGGGCCGACGTGCCTCACCGTCGCGAAGTCCTCGCGCAGGTACGCGATCGCCTCCTTTGCCTCCGGCGCGTCGATGATGGCGCGCATCGCGCCGGAAATCCGCTCGGCCCCACCATCGAAGTAGCGAATGAAGTACTGGAGGTCGTAGGCGTCCTTGTTTTCGCCCCGATTTCGGAAGGCGAGCGCCTTCATCGTCACGAACGCCGCCGGGCCGCACACGCGGACCGTCCGCTCGGCTTGCTCGCCCCGGATGTTCGTCCCCGCCAGCGGGACTTGTACTTGATCGATGAACGCCAGCCGGAGCCCCGGAGCGATGATGGCAGCGAAATCGCGCTCGATGCCCTTGATACCGCCTGGCCGATCGCTCGGCTCGGTGGGCGCGATGAGGAAGTCCACCGTCACGCGCGGCGGCCCGTCGATGCGCCAACGCTGGCGTGTCGGGTTGCCATTGTCGTTCTGATCCGGCTCGAACCTCGCCTGACGCAGCCGGTCGGTGAGCACCTCGTACCGCTTGTGATCCAGAAGGGCGAGCGTGAGCCCCACGTCCAGGTCGGCGGTGCCTACGTGCCGGTCGGGCACGGCGCCCTGGTCGATCAACAGCGACGGGACGATGCCGCCGACGATGACGATCTCGTCGAGGATGTCGCCGATCTTCGTCGCCATGTACAGGAGCGTCGCGCGGACCTTGCCGACGTGAGTTGCGTCGTAGCCAGCAGCGGTGCGGGGCTTCCGCGCCATCACTTCTCAGGTCCGAGGATGCGGGTCCGCAGCTCGCTAGCCGCCTCCTTGGCGCGCTCGGGGTGTCCAAGGAGATCGACGTACGCCTGGACCGGGTGGACACACGCGATGCCGTTCACGACCGCGCCTCCATCAAACACGCCGTCGTCGTTCGGCGTCACGAGCCAGAGGTTCGCACCGCTGGGTTCCGCGCGAAAGCCGATCTCCTTGAGCGTCGCCTCCGGCACACCTTCGGCGACGTAGAGCGTGACGAGACGGAAGCCCGCGAAGGAGTCCAGCAGCCACGCGCCAGCGAGACCCGTCGCGGCGTGACGGACCTTCTGGCGCTCCAAGGTCGTCGCAACCCGCCTCAGCAGCTCCTCGCTCGTGCGGGCGGTGGCGTGCCCCCGAAGAATGTCGTGCTTCTTGAAGTCGTAGGCCTCAGCCCACGCATCGAGAAGGAGGCCAGGATCGCGCACGCGAACGCGCCCGTCCTCGCGAAGCACGAGGTCTCGTTCCTCAAGACGACGGACGATGCGGCTCGTGAAGCCGTTGTCGAGGCCGGAAAGGCGCGCGAGTTCGTGCTGGGTGAAAGACCGCTTGGAGTCGATCAGCAGACGACGCGCAATTCGGGCGCTCTTGGGCGCGAACGGTGTGCTGGGTCGCCCACGCCGAAGAAAGCGGTTCGGGTTCCCCCCGACGATGACACGAAGGCCGGGAGCAACGAGATGCGCATTGCCCGACAAGTCGAACCACGAGACCCCGACTGCCGAGCAGACGGCGCGCCCGACGTCCCCCATGAACGGGACCGCCACGACGGGAACGACGAGGCCGCCTGCCTCGCGCGCGCTAGCCTTGACCTGCTCCGCCGCTCGCCCAACAGCCGCCGCGTCGCCGCTCGCCTTGTACTCAACGAAGAGGCGAAGGCTCCCGTACTCGACGAGCAGGTCGATTGGTCGACTGCTGGGGGCGCCGCGGGCTTCTTGCCGGAAGCGGGGCTTGGGGTTGTCGAGCCACTCGGAGAGAAGTCGGCGCGCGGCGGCGAGAGCGGCGGGCTCCGAGGCGAACGCCATGATGATGTTTATATACGCCGAGTTGACCCACGGGTCAATGGCGTCATTTTAAGCAACATGAGCCTGGCGCTGCTCACCTCGCTGCTCTGCGGCAACTTAGTTGCTGCGATGGATCGGCTGCTTCGACGCCCGTGCCCAAGCTTGGGCTCCAGCGCAGAGCGCCCAACGCCGCACGGCCCTCAGTACCCGAGCCCGTGCTTCTCCGCTTCGGCCGTTAGCTCGCCGAGGATGGCCTGCCGGTCGGCATCGTCCTGCGCGAGACCCCGCCGTGCCCGCTCCCGAGCACCTCGGCCGACGGCGCTTCTCCGGCCTGGGCCCCACGCGCCCCCCTGATCCTTCGTTGCCCCCGCTCCTGCATGGCCCCCACGACCCAGCTCCCCGCACGCGTCGCCCGTCGCTTCCAGGCCGCCGTCGTGCTCCGCGACCGACACGAGACCGACGAGTACATCGGCACGTGCTCGGAGGGCGCGAGCGTCGGAACGCGGGACGTCCTCCGGCTCCTGGTCTCGCGGGAGATCCAGCCCGCCGAGATCAAGTTCACCAAGCGGCTCGCCGAGAACATCACGCGGTTCGAGGCCTCGACCAACTCGGGCACGACGGTGAAGGGCACCGTCACGATCAACACCAAGTTCACGCCGGAGAAGGTCGACGCCTACGCCGAGATCACGCTCGACCAGGACGCGGACGGCCCGCCCGTACCCGCCGCTGGTGTCGTTGGGATCCTCGTCGAGGAGCTGCGCGACATGGCCCTGTGGATCGCCGACCGGCCCGAGGACATCGACGCGCACGCCGTCGTGAGGCGGCTCCAGGACATCGAGGGCCAGGTGCATCGGCTGGGGTGGTGACGGGCTCGGGGCCCAACGGCGGGTCGACGAGATCGTGGTGGGCCTGTACCCGCAGTCTCTTCAGTCTCTCGCGATGCGGCGAGAGGAGCAGGCGGCGGGCGGTCACGCACGGCGTGCGTCGCCGTACGCAGCTCCACCACTTGACGATCTTCGATCTCGCCCAGCGACAACGACACCTGAACGCCGAACATCGTGCTGGTCCATGGCTCGCTCGCGCAGATCGCATGAGAGGCGAAGCCGTCGGACAGCGGGATCTTCGCGTTCGCGTCGGAGCTTCGTGATGGCGCACTGAATTTGTCGAACAGCAGTCAGAGTTCGCTGATCGCCGTCAGCGCGTCGCCGACTATCACGACAGCGCCAGGAGCCGTTGGATCCCTTCGAGCGGCAGTCAGAGCTTGGCTGAAGGCAGCAAATGCCTGTTTGCGGTCGCCGCGGTTCCAGAGCGCGAAACCGAGCTTGTATTCGGCGAACGCGAAATATCGATTCTTCTGCGGCTGGCCCGAGCTGGCCGAACGTTCATAGGCCTCAATAGGAACCGACCAGTCGAGGCGCCCCGCCGCAGCCTCATCGAAAGAGATGTCACCCGATGCGAGGCTCGCCACGGGCGCAAACTCGGATGATGGATACCGTTCGATCAACTCCGCGTAGGTTGCCTGGGCGCGCGCAGTGCCCTCACGCTGGCGCGCCAGTTGGCTTGGGTCGTTCCCGTCCGTGGGAATGCGCGACTCGTACTCGCAGCCAAGGAAGTACAGCGCCTCGTCGTTGTGAGGATCTTGGGGATGAAGATCGACCAACCTGCGATACAGCATCGCAGCGCGATCCTGCGCCTTCCTTCTCGACGCACTCGCTTGATGCCGCTGCGTCTCTAGCTCAGCCGCGGGACTATGCTGCGCGAGGGCGGTATCGCGCTCAGCCGTGAGGCGCCGTGCCTTCTCCGTGTTGACGAGTCCAAGGTCGCCGTACGCCTCGGCGAGTTGACGCAACGTGAGAGCGTGGTTGGCGTCGGATACCCGAAGCTTCACGAGCGTCTCTTCGAGCATCACGATCCGCTGGAGAACCTTCACTTCAGAGTCACCAGAGCGCGGTGGCGACGGGAGATCGACCTGGGCAAGCGCAGGCGGCCTTGCGCTGCTGTTCTTCCACGTCGTCGGCATCGTGGGCTGCGACTCCTTCACCGACGTCGTGTTCGCTAACGCCCGCGACGCATGCGGCGACGGGATCGCCACGGTCGCCTTGGTGCCAGAGGCGGATCCGCACGCGAGCAACAGCAACAGCGAGCCCATTGAGGTTGCGCTCATCGTAGCCGCCAATGCTGAATGCGCCCGCATGTTCGGTTACTCGATTGTACGCCCCGGCGTCGCCGGGTCGAGTCCTCGCAAGCGTTCGCCTGCGCTGTGGCGCGCGGCGTACCTGTGGCGATCAGGACGCGCGATCGGGCGGCTCGTGGTGGGTTCGGTCTGACGCCTGCGGGATCTTGCTTGGGGCTAGGTGCCGCGCTGAGCCGTCGTGGTCCACGGCTGGTCGGGGGACGAAGGGCCCATGTTTGTACGAACCTGCCGCTCTGCCGGATCTTCCATGATCGCGTGATAGTCTGGTAGCCTGCTGAGCGGCATGTGTATGGGAGAGCCTCGCGAGGAGCCCTGATCTCCGCTTGGATCCACGGTCGGGCTGTGGGCGGCGCCTTCGCGCGAGAACGCGAAAGGATCGAAAAAGTGGATTAGATTCGGATCTTCTGAGCCATCAGATGGAGCGCTTCCTCCGACTTGAACTTGGGTGCTCCCGCCAGAGGCCCAAAGCCAATCATGAAGCTGAGCCAGCGTGTTCACGCCCAGGCTTGATGACGCGGGCACGCTTGCCGAGGCGATTCCACCAACAGCAGTGACGAACGCGGCACCAGCGACCGCCGCCTCGTGCCAGGGGTCGTCTCCGCCCCCATCGTCACTCAAAGGTGACGAACTTGCGGCTTTTTGCGCAGCGGTCATTGCAGACGAGCCGCCCGACGAAGACGAGCCGCCCGACGAAGACGAGCCGCCCGACGAAGACGAGCCGCCCGACGAAGACGAGCCGCCCGACGAAGACGAGCCGCCCGACGAAGACGAGCCGCCCGACGA
>JAJXTK010000313.1 GCA_021783935.1 Myxococcales bacterium
CGAGATGCGCTCGTTGCGGAAGCGCTCGGCGACGACCGACAGACCGTTGGAGGCCGAGTCGACGTACGGGTTGTCGATCTGCTGCGGGTCGCCGGTGAGCACGATCTTCGTCGCCTCGCCGGCGCGGGTGATGATGGTCTTGATCTCGTGCGGCGTGAGGTTCTGCGCCTCGTCGACGATGAGGTACTGGTGCGGCAGCGAGCGGCCGCGGATGTAGGTGAGCGGCTCGACCTGCACCAAGCCCCCCTCGATCAGCTCGTGGAAAGCGTCCTTGTCGCGCTTGCCGTGGCTGTAGAGGAACTCGAGGTTGTCGAAGATCGGCTGCATCCAGGGGTTCAGCTTCTCGTCGACGTCGCCCGGCAAGAAGCCGAGGTCGCGCCCCATGGGCATGATCGGCCGCGATACGAGCATGCGCGTGAAGGTGCCGTCCTCGACGACCTTGCGGAGCCCCGCGGCGAGCGCGATGAGCGTCTTGCCGGTGCCCGCCTTGCCGACGAGCGTGACCAGGCGCACCGAGTCGTCGAGCAGCAGCTCGAGCGCGAACGCCTGCTCCTTGTTCTTCGGGCGGATGCCCATCACCCCCTCGCGCGGCACGCGCAGCGGCATGATGGCGTTCTTGGCCGCGTCGTAGCGGCCGAGCGCGGTGTGGCCAGAGCTCGCCGAGTCCTTCAGCACGACGCACGCGTTCGGGCGCAGGCGCAGCGAGGGCTCCTGGGCCCCCTTGGGCGCCCCCTCGGGGAGCGACGGGCGCGCGTCGGCGGGCGGCTCGAGGGAGCCGTTCTGGAAGAAGGCGTCGATCGCCTCCTTGTCGACCGCGAGATCGACGAGGCCCGTGTCGAGCGACTCCACCGCGAGGCGCGAATTCTCGTACGTCTCGGCCTCCATGCCGAGCGCGTCGGCGCGGATGCGGAGGTTGGTGTCCATCGTCACGAAGACGGTGGGCTTGCTGTTGTCGCGGTCGCGCACGTCCAGGGCCGTCTTGAGGATCGCGTGATCCTGCGCGTTGCCATCGAGAGCGACCGGGAGATCGCCGCGCGTGGAGGGCACCGCGACCCGCAGCGTGCCCATCCCCTCGCCGAGCAGGACCCCCTCGGAGAGCCCGCCGGCGGACTTGGCGCGAAGATCGTCGAGCACGCGCGCGATCTGCCGACAGTTGCGCCCTCGCTCCGTCCCCTCCCGCTTGAACTGGTCGATCTCTTCGATGACGTAGATCGGGATGATCAGGTCGTTGTCTTCGAAGCGGAAGATCGCGAGCGGGTCGTGGATGAGGACGTTGGTGTCGAGGACGTAGTTCTTCTTCATGTCGGTTCGCTCGGGCGCGGCCCGCGTCCAGGGCGGACCTGCCTCTCGGCCGTTAACCCAACTCGGAGCCGCTGCCTACCGCGCAGGGGGTTCTGGCGCCCGATTTGGGTATGCTCCCGGCCCGGAGGTCGCCTTGGGGAGCGGACGCACGCGAGGACGGACGGGCGCGCGGGTCATGTTGGGCCCGCTGGTGATGTGGGTCGCGCTGTTCGGCTCGAGCCTCTCGGCCTGCGGCGGACGGCAGCCCTGCGCGGGGCCCGTTCACGAGATCGAGCGCGGCGCCCCGGCGGCCTCGGCCTCCGACACGCCGCGCTGAGCAAGCGGCTCAGGGGTTGGTTGCGACCCCCTGCGACTCCTCGATCGCTTCCTCGCGACGCGGCCGGCGGTTGCACTGGAGGATCACCTTGCGGACGCGCACCGCGTCCGGGGTGATCTCGACGAGCTCGTCGGCGTCGATCCACTCCATGGCGGTCTCGATGGTGAGCGTGCGCGGCACCGCCAGCATGACGTTCTCGTCCTTGCCGTGGTTGCGCACGTTGGAGAGCTTCTTCTCGCGGATGGCGTTGACGTCGGTGTCGTTCGGGCGGTTGTGCTCGCCGATGATCATCCCCTCGTAGACCTCGACGCCGGGCGAGAGGAAGAAGTCGCCCCGCGGCTGCAGGTGGTCGAGGGCGTACGGGGTCGCCACGCCGCCGCGATCGGCCACGATCGCGCCGCACGGGCGCTTGATCATCGTGCCGCCCCACGGCTCCCAGCCGTCGAACTGCGTGTTGAGCAGCCCGAGGCCTCGCGTCGAGGTCAGGAACTCGCCGCGGAAGCCGATGAGCCCTCGCGACGGGACGCGGAACTCGAGGCGCGCGCGGCCGTAGCCGGGGTTGCTCATCTTCACCATGCGACCGCGGCGCTCGCCGAGGCGCTCGGTGACCACGCCGATGAAGCTCTCCGGCACGTCGATCACGACGAGCTCGACCGGCTCGCAGACCTGCCCGCTCCCCTCGGGGAACTCGCGCGTGACGACCTCGGGGTTGCTGACCTGCACCTCGTACCCCTCGCGGCGCATGGTCTCGAGCAGGATCGCGAGCTGCAGCTCGCCGCGCCCGAAGACCGCGAAGGTGTCGGGGCTGTCGGTCTCGTCGACCCGGATGGCGAGGTTGGTGCGCGTCTCGCGGTAGAGGCGCTCGCGCAGGTGTCGGCTGGTGAGGAACTTCGACTGCTTGCTGCGACCGGCGAACGGCGACGTGTTCACGCCGACGCGGATCTTGATGGTGGGCTCCTCGACCGCGATGCGCTCGAGCGCGACGACCTCCGCCCCGACGCTGGCGGGCACGCCGATCGTGTCGCCGATCTGCGCCTCGGGGAGGCCGGCGATGGCGACGATCTCCCCCGCGACGGCCTCTTGGATCGGGGTGCGCTTCATCCCTTCGAACGCGTAGAGGACCTTGATCTGCCCCTTGGTGGTGCCCTTCTCGCCGACGACGGCGGGCTGATCGCCGGCCCTGAGCACCCCCTCGACGACGCGCCCGATGGCGATCTTGCCGACGTAGTCGTCGTGGTCGAGGTTGCTGACCAGCAGGCGCACGGGCGCCTCGACGTTGGCCTTGGGCGGCGGCACGCGATCGAGGATCGCCTCGAAGAGCGGCGCGAGGTCGGTCCCCTCGTCCTCGAGCTTCTTCTTGGCCAGGCCGATCTTGCCGATCGCGAAGAGGATCGGGAAGTCGGCCTGCTGATCGTTGGCCTCGAGGTCGCAGAAGAGGTCGAAGACCTCGGAGACGACGTCGTGCGGGCGCGCGTCTTGGCGGTCGATCTTGTTGATGACGACGATGACCGGAAAGCCGCGCTCGAGGCACTTGCGCAGCACGAAGCGCGTCTGCGGCAGCGGCCCCTCGGCCGCGTCGACCAGGAGCAGCGCGCCGTCGGCCATGCTGAGGATGCGCTCGACCTCGCCGCCGAAGTCGGCGTGTCCGGGGGTGTCGATGATGTTGATCTTCGTGACGGAGCCGTCCTTCGC
Source organism: Myxococcales bacterium (assembly GCA_021783935.1). Lineage (GTDB taxonomy): Bacteria > Myxococcota_A > Polyangia > Polyangiales > JADJMO01 > CAIXWQ01. Next base: position 3,311 of record JAJXTK010000313.1, read on the forward strand.
CTTCCAGCGCACGGACGTGTTCTTCGCGAGGATGGTGATCCCGCGCTCCTTCTCGAGATCGCTCGAGTCCATGATGCGCTCGGCGACGGCCTCGTTGTCTCGGAAGACGCCCGACTGCTTGAGCATGGCGTCGACGAGGGTGGTCTTGCCGTGGTCGACGTGGGCGACGATGGCGATGTTGCGTAGCGCGATTCCGGGCATTGGGGCGCGCGCAGTTAGCACTTCGCGCGCCTCAAGGCCACCTCTGCCGCATGAACGGCACAAAACGCGGAGCGCCCACGGCGCGTGGCCGCGGGCGCTCGGCGCATCGAGCCTGCGCGCTACTTGCAGAAGCCGTCGATGCAGAGCTGGCCCGCGGAGCAGGTCTTCGGCGGGTTGGCGGTCGGATCGCACTGCGAGCCGAGGTTGGTCGAGGAGCCGCAGACGTCGTGGGTGCCCGACGATGTCGTGACCGCCTTGCAGACGTTGAACTGGTCGACGGTCGCGCAGCTGCTCGCGACGGTGGGATCGCACTGCACGTAGCAGTTGTGGTGCAGGCAGATGGAGCCCGCCGAGCAGCGATCTTGGGTGCCGTCGGCGGTGCCGGACGCATCGCAGAAGAAGATCGGTCGGTCGTCGACGACGCAACCGCCGAGCACCGACACCGTGCCGGTCGGGCAGGAGCCGTCGACCTTGGCCGAGGCGACGCAGCGGCCGTTCACGAGCGCCTCGCTCCCGGCGCAGCTCGTCTGCCCCCCGCCCGCCGTGCAGAGGCCCGTCGTCGCGTCGCACGAGTAGCCCTGCACGCACGTCGCCGAGCACTTGGTGGTGCAGCGCCCGTCCACGCACGAAGCGCCGCTGTTGCACTGGGTCGCGTCGGAGCAGAGATCCTTGGGCGCCTTGCAGACGCCGCCGAGGCACAGCGAGCCGGCGCCCGTCTTGGCGGCGCAGTCGGCGTCCGCGACGCACGCGTTCGGATCGGTCGAGGTGCAGAGGTAGGCGCCGGCGGAGCCCGCCGCGCACGCGTAGCCGGAGATGCAGCCGGTCGCGCGACAGTCGTTGTACGTCGTCGCGCAGTAGTAGGCGCCCGCGGCGGTGGCCGTGCACGCCTGCCCGGTCGGGCACGCGAGCTCGGTCGAACGACAGTCCGCGGCCACGCACTGCGCGCCGCCGCCGACCGTGTTGCAGACGTAGCCGGCGCCGCACGCGGGGGTGCAGGCCGTCGGGCCCGTGTCGGTCGTCGTTCCGCCGTCGGACGGGTAGTTGGGGCCGGTGCAGTTCGGGTCCTGCGAGCACGAATCGGCCGAGTAGATCGGGCACCCGGCGAGGCCGACGGCGAGCCCGAGCAACGCCGTGGCACCGACCAGGAGCTGCGACGCGGGGCCGAGAACGAGCGAGGACGTGCGCGGGAACATCGTGGACCTCCGATGGAAGCATTCTCCGGCGCGGGCAGCCGCTGGGCTCCGTGGCGAACGACGGCCGGTGTCCCAGCAGGGTAGCAACGCTCGTTCCGCACGGCCAACGAGGCGGGAGCGCGGAGTCGCCGATGCGCCTCTTGGCTGGATTTCGCGGGCCGCGCGCTCGGGACGCCCCACGGCGCGCGTCGGCGGTTCGCGGCCGGCGTGGCCCAAAGTTCACGGCCCAGGATGACGTTGGGTGTCGATCGTGGGCCCGGTCAAGATTCCGAAGCGGCGCCGCGACGTTGCGTACGCTCGGTGAAGGCGCTGCGCGACGACGGTTTGGACCGACACGCTGCGACAACGCATGCTAGCTTGCCCCTGCTCGCATCGGTTCGCGTCGACGCCGTCTGGTCTACGCGACCGCCGGCCGGGTCGAACCGCCCGGGACGGCGGGTCTGCCGATGGACGTCACCTGCCCTCGCTGCCAAACGGACTACGAGTTCGACGACGCCCTCGTCTCCGAGCGCGGCACCACGGTCAAGTGCACCAATTGTGGGCACCAGTTCCGGGTGTTCCGCGCGCGCGGCGGGGCGGCGCCGACGCCCGCGCCCGAGCTCTGGCGCATCGAGCGCAGGGGCAGCGACGCGTTGGAGCTGCGCAGCCTGGTGGAGCTGCAACGTGCGATTCGCGCCGGGCGCGTCGGGCGCGACGACCTGCTGCGCCGCGGCGACGCGCAGCCGCGACGCGTGGGGGACATCCCGGAGCTCGAGCCGTTCTTCCCGACCGAGCGCGGCGGCAAGGTGACGACGCTGCCGATGCCGACGATTCAGCACCCGGATGGCGCGGCGCCTCGCCCGCCTGCGCACACGCCGGCGTACGGCCGACACGCGCTCACGCCGCTCGAGGGGAGAGCGGCGCGCGGGGAGCGCCCCGGGGGCGCCGCGACGGTGCCGGGCGTGCAGGCCGTGCGGCTGGGGAGCGAGGCGATCGGCTCGCACACCCCGCAAGGGATCGCGCCGTACACGCCGCCGGCCGAGGCGCCGTCGCCCGGAGCGCCCGAGCCGACGACCGAGCGGGACCTCGCGATGCCCGCGCTGCTCGGTGCGCCTCGATCCGAAGGGGGTGAGTCGGCCCCGTCGGCGTCCAAGCTCCCGAAGACCGAAGCGGTGCCCATCGCCGTCCCGCTCGCGCCGGCCGAGCCCGAGCCGACCGCCTCGCCCCCCGTCGCCGTCGACGAAACTAGGCTGTCGGACTTCCCGCGCGAGAGCGAGCCACCTGCCTACGACTCGCTCTTCCCGCCGCCGCCCACCAAGCGCCGAAGCCCCTGGGCCGCGCTGTTGCTGGTCGTGCTCGTCGGCGGCGGGCTCGCGCTGCTGGCAGCGACGGTGGGGCGCCCGTGGCTCGCGCGGCTCCGCTCGCTCACGGCGGCGCGGAGCGCGGCACCGGGCGGCGACGATCGGCTTCGACGCGAGCTCGAGCTCGGAGACAAGGCGCGCGCGGACGGGGACTTCGCGGTGGCGCGCGAGGCGTACCTGCGCGCGACGGTCATCGACGATCGCTCCGCGTCGGCGTGGGACGGGCTCTGCACGGCCGAGACGGAGCTCGCGGGGACGCACTGGATCGCCGGGCTCGCGACGGCGGGCGACACCGAGCTCGGACAGGCGGCGACCGACGGCTTCGCGGCCGGGCGCTCGTGCGCGCGGTGGGGCGAGCTCACGCGCGCCGACAAGGGGGGCGCCGAGCGGGTCGACGCGGATCTCCGAAGCGCGCGCGCGCTCGCGGCGCAAGGGGACGGCAACGGCGTGCGCCTCTACCTCGCGTCGCATCCGGCGGATCCGCTGCTCGCTGCGCTCGTGCCGCTCGCGGACGCCACGAAGAAGGACGGTCCGACCATCGCCGCCGCTGGGCGCGCCGCGGCGCCCGCGCTCGCGAAACTTCCGCTCGCCACCGCGCCGCTCGCGACCGACGTCGCGCTCGCGGGGTGGATCGCCGCGCTCGCCGACGACGCACCTCGCTTTCAGGCCGTGCTCGCGGAGCTCGGCCGCCGCGCGCCGAAGCTCGGGCTCATCGACACGCTGAAGCTGCTCGCACCGGGCGCCGCCGACGCAGGCGTCGTCGATGCCACCGCCGAGGCCGAGGTGGACGCAGCCGACGCCGCGATCGACGCGCCGTCGGACGCCCCGGTCCGCGAGGTCGCCTTGGCGTCCGACGACGAGCTCGGCGCCGATTGGCGCGGGCTCGACGAGCGCGGGTTCCGCGCGCTCGGGAGCGGCGAGCTCGAGCGCGCCGAGAGGATGTTCCGCGGCGCCCTCGAAGCCCACCCCGGCGACATCGACGCGCTCTTTGGTCTCGGGCAGATCGCGCAGCGTCGCGGCGAGCCGGGCAACGCAGAGACGTACTTCAGGCAAGTGCTCGACCAGTCGCCTGGCTTCGCGCCCGCGCGCCTCGCGCTCGCCGACCTCAAATGGGCCGCCGGGCAGCAGGCCGAAGCGGCGAAGCAATACGAGACCTACCTCGATCGGACGAGCGACGGCGACGGCGCCGATCGCGCGCGGCAGCGCATCGCGAAGTTCAGGGGCACCGTCCAGGAGTCCGCCTCGACCGGGACCGCGTCGACGACTTCCCCTCCCGCCGCGCCCACGGCATCGGAAGCGCCGTGAGCTCTCGACGCGCGCACGCCCCCCTCCTCGCTGCCACCGTGATCGCCGCGCTCGGCTGCCGGGGACGCCCGCGCAGCTGGTAGGTGCCGATCG
>JAJXTK010000314.1 GCA_021783935.1 Myxococcales bacterium
ACGGCGGCGCGCGCGCGCCAGCGCTGGAGCGCGCCGCCGGCGAGGATTCAGAGGACGATCGCGAGGCCCGCGAGCGGCACTCCCACGCGCGCGAGGCGCATCCAGCGCTCGCGCGCTCGCAAGCTCGTCACGGTGCGCACGAGCTTCGGATCGCTCGGATCGTAGGCGAGCGCGCGGTTGAGATCGTTGGCCGCCCCGCCGCCGCCGCCCGCCGCCCGCGCGGCGCGCGCGCGCTCGAGCAGGCGCGGCTTCATGCGCGCGCCCCACGCGCCTTGCACGGCCACGGGGTCGCGCAGGTAGTCGGCGAGCTCGCGATCGGGATCGCCGACGCCGAGCGCCTCGAGCTCCGGCCGGATGACGTCGATGACGCCGCGCGCGTCCGCGGGGCGCTGCGCCTGCTCTCGCGCGAGCAGCCGCGCGACGATCGCGCTCCAGCGCCCGCCGACGGTCGCGACCAGGCGATCGGCCGGGGTGAACTGCCCATCGAGCACGCGGCGGATGACCTGCGCCGGGTTCTTGCCGTCGAACGGCAGCGTGCCGGTGAGCAGCTCGTAGAACAAGACGCCGACCGCGAACACGTCGACGCGCGCCGTGATCTCGCCGGCCTCGATCTGCTCGGGCGACATGTGCGCGGGGGAGCCGAGGATCTGCCCCGTCGAGGTCATCCCCTGCGCGTCGAGAACCTTCGCGATGCCGAAGTCGGTGAGCTTCGCGATCGGCGCTCGGCGCGAGGAGTCGCTCCCGCGCGGCGACGACGGCGGCGTGAGCCCCGCGATCAGGATGTTCTCGGGCTTGACGTCGCGGTGCACGATCCCCTGCTCGTGGGCGCGCGAGAGCGCGTCGGCGATCTGCAGCACCAGCGCGGCGGCGATCTCGGGCGGCAGGAACGGGTCGCGCCCCTCGGCCGGCGCGTTCTGGAGAAACTTGCGAAGCGACGGCCCATCGACCAGCTCGGCGACGAGGAAGCGCTCGCCCCCCTCGGTGTCGGGCACGTCGTAGATCTCGACGATCGACCGGTGCTTGAGCTTCGCGACCGCGCGCGCCTCGTGCTTTAAGCGCTCGGCGATCTCCGCGCTCTCGCGCAGGTGGTGGTGGATCACCTTCACCGCGACGTCGCGATCGAGCCGCGGATCGTGCGCGCGGTAGACGGTGGCCATGCCGCCGGCGCCGAGCTCTTCGAGCAGCTCGTAGCGCCCGAGCGTCGCGCCGACGCCGCTCGACCCGGGGCGCGAAGAGGGCCTCGAGGGGGTCGACGGCGAGGCGGCGGCGAGGTTCGGCACCGAGCCCGGATCGACCCCGGTCGGCGCGGTGACCGAGGGGCCGAACAGCCCGCCCGGCACGCGCTCGATCGACGGCGGCGCGTCTTGGGGCACGGCGGGCGGCACCGGCGTGCGCACGACGACCTTCGGCCGCGCGGGCGCGAAGCCCTCTTGCAGCGTCGGCGCCGACGGGCGCACAGAAGAGAGCGGCGCCTCTCGGTCGGTCGTCTCTGCGGGGTCGCTCGCGTGCGGGGACGCACGGGTCGGCGTCTGCGGTGACGCCCCCTCATCGCCCCCTCGTGCGCTCACGTCCGTTTCCGCCACGCGTTCGGCCCCAAGGTACGCGGCTGCGGGCGCGGCCGCCATCCGCCGAAGGGGGCGCGGCGCGCTGCGCTCAGTACCCGCGCTCGCGCAGGCGCGCCACCACCGTGCGCCAGAACTGGAGGTGGTCGAACCCCGACTTGGGGTTCGGACCGCTCAGGTTGATCTGCCCCACCTCGCTCATGTGATCGGCCGGCACGCACTGCATGAACGTGCCCCAGCGTGCGCTCTGGACGGTCACCAGCCCGTCGTTCGGCTTGTGCATCCCGTCCTGGAGGTAGTCGGCCATCGGCTTGATGATCGCCTGCCCGTCGTCGAGCTTGGTCGAGTCGTCCGGGTAGAGGCCGGAGAGGCAGTCGGGGAGCCCGTCGAGGTCGTCGGTGCGGCCGGCGTAGCTGAAGTACGGCACGCGCGGATCGTCGACGTACTTCGGGTTGAACACCGTCTCCATGTAGTGCTCGGAGAGCTCGTTGATCTGCGCGTTGAGCTGCGGGTCGGTGTGCACCTCGTAGACCGCGCGCTCGAGCAGCTGCACCAGCGCGTTCACCAGATCGCTCTCGAGCGTCGGCGTGGCGGGCAGGATGTTGAGCACGACGTCCGCGATGCGGCTGCCGTGGTTCGGCCCCGCGACCAGGGTGACGCTGGCGAGGCGATCGCCGTAGCCGAGGCCGTCCGGGCTCGCGAGCACGCGCGCGTCGAGGCTCCCCTGGCTGTGGCCGATCAGGTTCACCTTCTGCTTGCCGGTCTGCGAGAGGATCTGATCGATCTGCTTGGCGAGCTGGAGCGCGCGGTTCTCGCTCGTGTCGTAGGGCGAGACCAACGTCACGAAGACCTGCGTCTCGCCGATGGTCGCGAGATCGTCCTTGATGCCGTTGAAGTAGGTGATCGGCAGCCCCTTGAGGGTGCCGAAGCCCCCCATCCCGTGCGCCAGCACGATCGGGTAGGGCGCGCCGCTCGGGTTCGCGGCCTCGGCCGGGGACGTGTCCTTCGGCGACGCGTAGCCGTCGGCCTTCGAGTCGGTGCCGGCGTCGGCCTGCGCGCTCACGGTCGCGTTCGAGCCGCCGCAGCCAGCGAGAGCGATCGCGACGATGGCGACCCAGAACTTCCGCATGCGAAGGATCGTAGCGCCCGGCCGGCCCGGCGTGCGATGCCTGCCAAGGCGCCGCGTCCGCGAAATGACCGATTACTTACACCTCGCGTTGCACTCGGACGCCGCCACCAGATCGCGTTCGTCGAGCACGCAGTCGGCTTCGCACTTGTAGCGTGCCGGGTTCTGTCGCTTCTGCTCCGTCTTGACCTGGACGCAGTACTTGAGCCCCTCGGCGCGCTCGTGGTCGTTGGCGAACCAGCCCCCCTGCATGTCGATCATCTTGCGGCAGACGCGCTCGGGCGGCGGCGCGCACCCTTCCATCGCCGCGAGCGCGACGAGCGCGACGGCGAGCGGCAGCGGGGCGCGCGAACGACCCATGGGCCAGCCATTGTCGCCGACCCGGCGCGGGGCGTCCAACGCGGCCGTTCGAGGCGCCCTCGCGATCAGCGGCCGGCGATGTCGCCGACCACCGGCAGCGTCACGCGCGGCCTCTTCGCCTTCGCGACGCGCGCGAGGATCTGCGCCCGCCGCGCCGCCGCGCGCGCCTCGTCCTCGTTGCGCGCGAGCACCTCGCCGACCAGATCGTAGTCGGCGGCCTGCGTGACCAGCACGCGGCGGAGCTCGCCCGGCTGCACCGCCTCGACCTCGGGCCCTTCGAGGTAGACCTGGCCGTCGATCTCGGGTGCCTGCCCCGCGTGTCGACCCATCTGCACGTACTCGTGCTCGTCGCTCACCCCCTCGACGAGCACCTCGAGCTCTTGGCCGATCAGCGCCTGGTGCTTGCGGTGCGCGATCGCCTTCTGCGCGCGCATGAGCTTGCGGTGACGTGCCGCCGCGATCTTCGCGGGCACCTTGTCGCCGAGCGCCGCGGCGTGCGTCCCCTCCTCGTCGCTGTAGCGGAAGGCGGCGAGGCGCTCGAATTCGGCCCACTTCACGAACTCGACGAGCTCGTCGAAGTCCGCGTCGGTCTCCCCCGGGTGGCCGACGATGAACGCCGTGCGGAAGGTGAGGCCCGGGATCGCCTCGCGCAGCCGCTCGACGACGCGCCGCTGGCGATCGAGGCCGTGGCCGCGGCGCATCGCCGCGAGCATGCGATCGCTCGCGTGCTGGAGCGGCATGTCGACGTAGGGAACGACGCGCGGGTGCTCCGCCAGCAGCCTGACCAGGCGATCGTCGAGCTTCTCGGGGTAGAGGTAGAAGAGCCGCAGCCAGCGCAGCCCGGGGACCTCGGCGACGCGCTCGACGAGATCGGCCAGGCGCGCCCCCTCGGCCTTGCCGCCGCCGTGCCCGGGCAGGTCCTGGCCGTACGAGACGGTGTCCTGCGAGATCAGGTTCACCTCGACGACCCCCTGCGCGACGAGCGACTCGACCTCCGCGACCACGTCGTCGACCGCGCGCGATCGCTGCTTGCCGCGCATCGACGGGATCGCGCAGAACGAGCACGCGCGGTTGCACCCCTCGGCGATCTTCACGTACGCGGCGTGGCGCGCCTGCGAGAGCACGCGCGGGTCGTCCTTCTGGATGACCCACTGCGCCGGGTTGCCGACGAGCATGCGCGCGGCGCTCCGGGTCGCGAGCACGTCGGAGAGCTTGAGCATGTCGCTCGATCCGAGGAAGTGGTCGACCTCGGGGAGCTCCTTGGCGAGCTCGTCGGCGTAGCGCTGCGACAGGCAGCCCGCGACCACGAGGCGCTTCATGCGGCCGTGGCCGCGCAGCTCGGCCATCTCGAGCACCGTGTCGACGCTCTCCTTCTTGGCCTCGCCGATGAAGCCGCAGGTGTTCACCACCACGACGTCGGCCTGCTCCGCGTCGGCCACGAGCTCGAGCCCCGCGCGCTCGGCGACCCCCACCATGACCTCGGTGTCCACCCGGTTCTTCGGGCAGCCGAGGCTCACGAAGTGGATCGTCTTCTCGCTCTCTGTCGCGCGGCCGCTCATGGGAGGGCGAACCATGGGTTGCCGAAGCCAAAACGTCAAAGCGGCCGCGACGTCGTCGCGACCGCCCCGCCTCTGCGCTCGGCCCCGCTCAGGCCTCGACCCGCGGCGGCGGGCCCAGCTGGACGCGCTCGCCGAAGTAGCTGCCGATGAGCGAGAAGAGCACGCCGAGCGCGCCCATGACGACGTAGAGGAAGCCGGGGAGCGTGAACACCGTCTCGGTGCGCTCGAGCCAGATGACGGTCGGGATCGCCACGCACAAGGTCGCGATGGCGGGCTCGCTGAAGGTGCGGCCGGGGCTGATCAAGGCGACGAGCAGCGCGCCGAGGAACCAGATGCCGATCGCGGTCATCATGCCGTGGTAGCCCTCGAGGTCGATCGCCGAGACGACCTGCGGGAGCCCCAGGATCACGGCGGCCGTGAGGATCGTCTGCACGCTCATCGAGACGAAGAACCAGAGGATCGAGAACCCCTCCTGCTGGTAGCGACGCTCGAGCTTCTCTTGCGCGCTGCGCTCCGGCGCGGACAGCTGGGCGGTCTTCGCGCCGCACGAGACGCAGCGCTTGGCCCCTGCGGCGTTCTTGAACCCACAAGAAGGGCAGATGACGTTTGCGGCCATGATCGACCGTCGAGCCTAGCACCACTGGCGCGTCGCCGTGCAAACGCCGGGACGCGCCCGCGCGGCGCCGACCTCAAGATCCGGCGAATTCGTGAGCCTTCAGTTCACCGCGGCGCGGCCGCCCCCCAGCTGCGACGCGGTGGGCTTCTTCATGTCGTATTTCGACGGGCATTTGGTCAGCACGTTCGTCGCGTTGAACTCGCCGTTGCTCGCGAGCTTGCCTTCGACGGTGACGCCGACGTCCGGCATCTCCGGCCGATCGGCCAGGTTGTCGGGCTTGATGCAGCCCGGGTACCTGATGTGCATCGTCGTGCCGTTGCGGGTCGCGTCGAACTCCCAGAGGCAGGGCTTCTCTTGGAACTTGAGCGAGCCGCGGACCATGGTCCCCTCGACGCGCAGGTTGCGGCCCGCCCACTTGCCCTTCTCGGCGACGACCTGATCGATCCCCTTGGCGTAGACGGTGCTGTCCTTGAAGTTGGTGAGCACCAGCGCGGCGATCGCCCCCGCGGCGGCGACCAGCAAGCCGACCGTCAGCCAGCCGCGCTTCTTGGGCGCGACCTCGTCCCTCACGGCGGCCTCGCCCTGGACGGCGACGCCCGACGGAAGCTCCTCGTTCGAGGTCTCGCTCTTCGGCTCCGGCTGCATGACCCGGCGACGTTAGCACGTACGGTGCCCTCGGCATTCGCGCCGAGAACTGCGGAAATCGACGCCTCGCTCGGCTGGGCGAGCAGGGCGCCAGCCCCAGCGGATGCGCACGCTTTGCGCCGAATCGCGGGGGATTCGGCCCCGTCGGCCGCCCTTACGTGAGGTCTTGCGCCGCGTTAGCTTCCTAGGATGTCACGCCGCGATCGATTCGAGTCCGAGCCGCCCCCTGGCAGTGAGCGGCGCGGCCGGCTCGAGGGGGTGATCCCCGATCTGATCAAGAAGACGGTGCAGGTCGGCTTCGACCGCACCGTCGGCGCGCAGGAGTCGATCAAGAACTTCATCGCGGAGACGAAGCTCCCGAAGGAGATCGCGAACGCGATCCTCCAGCAGGTCGACGACACCAAGAACGACCTCTTTCGCGTCGTCGCCAAGGAGGTCCGCGGCTTCCTCGAGGCGGTCGATTTCCAGCGCGAGCTCCAGAAGCTGCTCACCACGGTCTCGTTCGAGATCAAGACCGAGATCCGCTTCATCCCGAACGACAGCGCGCCCGAGAAGCTGGGGCGCCCCGAGGTGAAGGCGAACATGCGCGTGAAGCGCCAGCAGCAGGAGCGCGACGACAAGCGCCGGCGCAAGGAGCCGCGGCGCCGCGGCGTCGATGGCGAGTCGCCGCTCGATCTGTCGCCCGCGCCGCCGTCGGCCGCCGAGGGGAGCGAGCCCGAAGGCGACGATCGCGACGAGTAGCCTCGCGCGCCTACAGCACCTTCAGCGACACGACGAGGATCCCGCCCTTGTACGGGAGCGTCACGGGCATGAAGCGCGCGCCCCTGCCGGCGGTGTACTTGCCCCTCGAGACCTGCGCCCCCTTGCCGTCCTTGACGACGATCTCGAGCTTGAACTTGTCGCCCTTCTCCCGGTCGCGGAGCGTCGTCTCGAGCGACGAGCCGTCGGGGAGCGCCTCGGTGGCGGTCTTGTCCTTGAGGAGCGCGAGCTTCTTCGAGCTCAAGACCTCGTAGTGGTTGTAGGCGTTGAAAGGCGGGTTCGCGAGCTCGGGGAAGTCCTTGGGGATCGCCGGCCTGTCGGCCTTGGTGCCGTGCAGCAGCACGAGCTCGACGTCCGCGTCCGAGGCGCCCGCCACGCGCGAGCCCGCGGTGCTTCGCCCCGCCGTGCCCGCGACCAACGCGGCCGCGCCGAGCGCGACGCCCATGCTGCGCAGCAGGCCACGCCTCGTCGTCGTCCGGACCTGGTTCATCGTCGCGCTCCCATCGTCGTTCGTCGAAGGCCGTCGGGGAAGGGGTTTCAGTGCTCTCGGCGTGGCGAGAGATTGCTCAGCGCTTGCCCGTGACCCACACCACCGCGCCTTGCGCGCTCCCCGTATAGATCACCGTGGCCCCCTCGCCGACCTCGAGGTCCTCGACCTCGACGCCGCCCGGCGTTCCCGCCGCCGGCGCGGGCGGATCGATCGTTCGGGAGGCCGTGGGGACGACGTTGACGGCGATCGTGTCGGTGGCGGGCGGGGACGGCGAGGCGGCGGCGATCGGGTGCACCGGCGCGGGGGCGTGCT
>JAJXTK010000315.1 GCA_021783935.1 Myxococcales bacterium
ATCTCCTCGGCGCTCAGCGACTTGCCGTGGGCGTAGTCGAATCGCAGGCGATCGGGGCCGACGAGCGAGCCCTTCTGCTGCACGTGCTCGCCGAGCACGAAGCGCAGCGCGTGGTGCAGCAGGTGCGTCGCCGAGTGGTTGCGGCGCGTGGCGGCGCGCCTCTGGTGGTCGACCTCGAGCGTCACCTCGTCGCCTACCGAGAAGCTCCCCTTCTCGACCTTCCCCTTGTGCACGAACAATCCGGCGGTCGGCTTCTGGGTGTCGAGCACGCGGAAGAGCGCGCCGCCGTTGCCGCGGATCTCTCCGGCGTCGCCGACCTGGCCTCCCGACTCGCCGTAGAACGGCGTCGTGTCGACCACGAGCTCGCCCTCCTCCCCCGCGGCGAGCGCCGCGACCTGCTGGCCGCCTCGGATCGCGTGCATGAGGCGCGCGCCGTCGACGACCTCCGCCTCGTAGCCGACGAACTTGCTCTCCCCCGCGCTCGCCCCCTCGCCGCGGATCGCGTGGTAGACGCCGGCGACCGCCTCGCCGTCGTGGAGCTTCGACCCCTCGCTGCGCGCCTTGGCCTGCGCCATGGCCTCGTCGAAGCCGGCGTGATCGACGCGGTAGCCGCGCTCCTCGAGGATGACCTCGGTGAGATCGAGCGGGAAGCCGAAGGTGTCGTAGAGCCGGAAGGCGCTCTCGCCGGGCAGGAGCTTGTTCCGCTTCACCTCGTGGTGGTGCAGGTCCTCCTCGAGGATCTTGAGGCCGCGATCGATCGTCTGGCGGAAGCGCACCTCTTCTTGTTCGGCGACCGAGAGGATCGTCTCGCGGCGGCGGCGCAGCTCCTCGTAGGTGCCCCCCATCAGCTCGATGCACGTGTCGGCGACCAGGTGCAGGAACGGCTTCTCGATGCCGAGCCGGTGCCCGTGGCGGATCGCCCGGCGCATGATGCGGCGCAGCACGTATTCGCGCCCCGCGCGATCGGGGAAGACCCCCTCGGCGATGAGGAACGCCGTGGTGCGCGCGTGGTCGGCGATGACGCGCATGGAGACGTCGTCGTCGGCCATCGAGCCGCCGTACTTCTTGCCGCTGATCTGCGCGGCGCGCTCGACCAGGGCGCGGAGCAGATCGGTGTCGTAGTTGGAGGTGACCCCCTGCACGACGCTGGTGATGCGCTCGAGCCCCATGCCGGTGTCGATCGACGGCGCCGGCAGGTCCTTCATGGTGCCGTCGGCGAAGCGCTCGAACTGCATGAAGACGAGGTTCCAGATCTCCATCCACCCCTTGCCGTCGGGGGTGGGCTCCTCGCCGAAGGTCTTGGGATCGGCGGCGCCACCGCCCGGCCGCCCAGGAGCGCCGGAGGCGTCTCCGTGTCGGAAGTGGATCTCGCTGCACGGACCGCACGGGCCGGTGTCGCCCATGGCCCAGAAGTTGTCGGCCATCCCCATGCCGAGGATGCGCTCGTCGGGCAGGCCGCTGACCTTCTTCCACAGCGCCTTGGCCTCTTCGTCGGCCGGGATCCCCTGCTCGCCGCCGAAGTAGGTGACCACGAGCCGATCTTTCGGCACGCCGTAGATCTTGGTGACGAGCTCCCACGCGTAGGCGATCGCGTCGGCCTTGAAGTAGTCGCCGAACGAGAAGTTGCCGAGCATCTCGAAGAAGGTGTGGTGACGCGCGGTGCGGCCGACGTTCTCGAGGTCGTTGTGCTTGCCGCTGACGCGGATGCACTTCTGGCTCGTCGTCGCGCGGGTGTAGGAGCGCTTCTCGCGGCCGGTGAAGAGGTCCTTGAACTGGACCATGCCGGCGTTGGCGAACATCAGCGTCGGGTCGTTCGAGGGGACGAGCGGCCCCGAGGCGCAGACCTCGTGCCCCTGCTTCTTGAAGTAGTCGAGGAAGGTCTGCCGAACGTCGCGCGCCGTCGTGTTCTTCGGGTCCATGGGGGGCCGGATCTCTACTCCGAACCCGCTCTGGCTGCACGAGGGCGCGAGGCGACGGGGGCCGGTCGAGGAGCCCGCGCGGCGCCTGCGCTCGAGGGGGCGCGCCGCGGCGCCGCGGGCGCTACGGCTTCACGCCACCGAGCCAGCTCGCGAAGGCCGGCGTCGCGACGAAGTCCCTCACGATCGGTCCGAGCTGCGCGTGCATCGCCTCGCGCGCGAGGTCGCGCTGGCCGAGGCGATCGAGCACCGCGCCGAGCTCGTCCTCGCCGAGCTCCGCGAGGGCGGCCTCGATCTCGCCGCGGATCGCGTCGCGCAGCTCGGGGCGCTTCAGGTTGTGCTGCACGATCCGGGGCACCAGCGCGTCGATGAGGTCGTGGGGCGCCTTGGCGACGTGGGCCGCGATCTCCGCCTCGGTCTTGCCGAGGAACGCGAGGAACGCCTTCTTGCGGCGCTTGCCGAGCGTCTTGGCGGTGTCGTCGCTGGTGAGCTTCTTGGCGATGCGCTGCTGCAGCACCGCGACCGACGCGTCGACGAAGTCGCGGACCTTCTCCTGCAGCGTGCGCTCGAGCTGATCGCCGAGCCCTCCGAGCAGCCCGCGCCCCGCGGCCGCCACGGCGCGCGCGCCGAAGCCGAAGGCGCGTCCGACGCTCGCCGTCGGCCCCTGGTCCTTGTCGTCGCCGCCGGTCGCCTTCTTCACGAAGCTCGAGAGCGTGTCGCTCAGCATCGCGCGCACCTCGTCACGCACCTTCTCGCTCCCCACGAGCTCGTCGACGAGCTTCGGTGGCAGCGGCGCGGGCGCGCCGAGCGCCCCCGCGATCAGATCCTTCACGTCGCTCGGGAGCCAGGCATCCACCTTCAGCGAGCTCGCCTTGGCCCGCTGGATCAGCCGCGCGCGCGCCGGCGCGGTCACCCGACGCTGCACCTCGGCGATGTGATCGGGCGCGAGGGCCGCGTCGAGCGAGCGGATCGTCCGGTCGAGATCGACGAGCTCCTTGACCTTGCGCGCGCAGAGGTGATCGAAGGCGAGATCCAGGAGCGAGGCGAGGGCGGCGTCGTCGAGCATGCGCTCCGACGTTAGCGAAAGCCGGGCGCGATCGGGAGACGTTCGGGCCTGCGGGCGGGCGCCACGGGACGACGAAGAGCCCCTACCGATCTTCGGTCATCGAGGCTGGAAGCGACGCGCATGGAAGGGAGCTCCTCGGCGTCACGGCGCCCCCGGGACGCCCGCGGCCGGCGATCAGGCTTGACTGCGACTTGATGCGCGTCGTGCCACCCCCTGGCGATGGCGACCGCGCGAGCGGGATGCCCGCCGGCGCCTGCTCCGCGCTCGCGCCACGGCCGTCGCCCCCTCGTCCGGTCGCCAGATCCTCGCGCCACTGTGGCGAGAGGGGCTCGATGCCCCGACGGGGCTCCCACGCCATCGGGCATTTTCGCGCCGTTCCCCTCGCGCTAACCGGTCGCCGTGCGCTACCCCACCGAAGGCCCGCTCCGCGTCGCGCTCGAGGGGCGCGCGCTCGTCCTCACGCTCGACCGCCCCGAGCGCATGAACGCCCTGTCGCGCGAGCTGATCCGCGCGCTCGGCGCCGCCGCGCGCGCCGCCGCGACCGACGACGACGTGCGCGCCATCGTGCTCACGGGGGCGGGCGACAAGGCCTTCTGCGCCGGCGCCGATCTCAAGGAGCGCCAGGGCTTCACCAAGGACGACGTGCGCGCCCAGCTGCGCCTCTACCGCAGCGAGCTCGGCGCGCTCGACCGCTCGCCCAAGCCGGTCGTCGCGGCGATCAACGGCGTCGCGCTCGGCGGCGGGCTCGAGCTCGCGCTGATGTGCGATCTGCGCGTCGCGGCGCCGACGGCGCAGCTCGCGCTCCCGGAGACGGGGCTCGCGATCATCCCGGGCGCCGGGGGCACGCAGAAGCTCCCGCGGATCGTCGGCGAGGCGCGCGCGAAGGAGATGATCCTCACCGGTCGCCGGCTCTCGGCCGACGAGGCGCTCGGCTGGGGGCTCGTCAACCGCGTCGCCGCGCCGGGGCAGAGCGCGAAGGACGCCGCGCTCGCGATGATCGAGCCGATCCTGAAGGGGGCGCCGATCGCGCAGGCCGCGGCCCTCGAGGCGATCGACGCGAGCTTCGACGCCGACCTCGCGACCGGCATGCAGCTCGAGATGCTCGCCTACGAGCGCACGCTGGTGAGCGAGGATCGCGACGAGGCGCTCAGCGCGTTCGCCCAGAAGCGCGCCCCGGACTACCGCGGCCGATGAGCGCCATGAACGGCAGGCGACGCATCCTGCTCATCGAGGACGAGCCGCACATCGCCCTCGGCCTCAAGGACGCGCTCGAATTCGAGGGGTTCGCGGCGCAGGTCGCGGCGCGTGGGCAGGAGGGGATCTCGGCCTTTCGGGCGGAGCGCCCCGACTGCGTGATCCTCGACATCACGCTGCCCGACATGAACGGCTACAAGGTGTGCGAGGAGCTGCGCCGCCTCGACGCGCACGTGCCGATCATCATGCTGACCGCGCGCTCACAGGAGAGCGACAAGATCCGCGGCCTCGACGCCGGCGCCGACGACTACGTCACCAAGCCCTTCAGCGTGAACGAGCTCGTCGCGCGCATCCGCGCGATCTTCCGCCGCGCGGCGCGGTCGGTGGGGGCGCCAGAGGTCTTCCGCCTCGGCGAGGCCGAGGTGAACCTGACTACGCAGACGATCACCCGCAAGGGCAAGAGCGAGCCGCTGTCGTTCTACGAGACCGAGCTGCTGCGCCTGTTGCACGGCAAGGCCGGCGCGCCGGTGTCGCGCGAGGAGATCCTCACCCGCGTCTGGGGCCTCGACGCGTCGCCGACCAACCGCACCGTCGACAATTTTGTGGTCAAGCTCCGCAAGAAAATCGAGGACACCCCCGACAGGCCCGCCCACATCCTCACGGTCTACGGCACCGGCTACAAGCTCGCGCCCTAGCAGGCCGTGGAGTTTCTCCGAGACCGGCCGATCCTCTCCCGCGTCAACCCGAAACTCGCCGCGCGATCGACACGGCCTGCTGACGGTCACAGTTTCCGCAGGTCGTTTCTCAACGGCCTGCTAGCCGCCAAGCGAGCGCTGCCGCTGCACCTCGCCGCGCCCGCGCTACATTGCCCGTGACTCGCGCGCAAACGCCCGCTGCCCGCGCCGCCGGCGCCGGTCGCGCCCCCGAGAGACGACGATGAACGAGCCCCGAGCCGACCAGACCGAGAGCCCCAAGCCCACCCCGCGGACGGTGCCCATCGCGCGCATCGTGGCCGCCGTCGCCGCGCTCGTCGCGCTGGTCGCGAGCGGCATGCTGATCGCGCCGTACCTCGTCGGCGCCGGCTTCTGCGCGCCGGGGGCCGGCTGCGACGTCGTCGCGAGGAGCTCGTACGGTCACCTCTTCGGCGTGCCGGTCGCGTTCCTCGGCGCGTTCGCGTTCACCGCGGGGCTCGCGATCGTCGTCTCGCCGGGGCCGCTGCCGAAGCGGCTCGCGCCGTGGGTCGGCGCGTCGGCGATCGTGGGCGCGCTGCGCTTCTTGTTCCTTCAGAAATTCGTGATCGGCGCCTGGTGCGTGTTCTGCGTCGCCGTCGACTCCGCCTCGATCGTCTTCGGCGCTGCGCTGCTGTTCGAGTGGTACTCGCTGCGCGCGCACACCGCGCCGCGCCACGCGCTCTCGCCGACGCCGCTCGCGATCGCGGCGGTGCTCGCCATCTCGCTGCCCGTCATCGCGGCGACGCGCCGGCCGCAGGAGCCGCCGGTCCGAACGCTCGAGGCCTCGGTCGGTCGCGACCAGGACGGCCGGCTCATCCTCCGCGAGTTCATCGATCTCGAGTGCCCCTACTGCCGCGCGACCCAGCGGGTGCTCCACGCCAAGCTCGCGGCGCGTCCAGACATCGTCGTGCAGCGTCATCACGTGCCGTTGGCGAGCCATCGCTACGCGAAGGACGCCGCGATCGCCGCCTGTTGCGCCGCCGAGCAGGGGGCCGAGGAGCGCTTCGTCGAAGCGGTGGTCGAGGTCGACGTCGAGCCGGCCGCCCCCTTCTGCCGCGCCGTCGTCGACAAGCTCGGCCTCGATCTCGCCAAGTACGACGCGTGCGTCGCCTCGGACCGGCCGAGCCAGCGCATCGCGGTCGATCGCGCGCTGCTCGACAAGACCGGCTTCGTCGGCCTTCCGACGATCGACCTCGAGGGGGAGCGCTGGCTCGGCATGCTGAACGACGCGCAGGCCGACGCGTTCCTCGCGCGCCATCGCTGAATCGCGCGTCGCGCTCCGGCGAGCGCCCCTTGGCTAGCGCGCCGCGTCCTTCAGCGGCAGGACGTTGCGCGGATCGCAGACGATCGTCTTGTGCTCCGAGAGCACGCCGCCCGGCCACAGCTTTCGGCCGTCGACGCCGTCGCGCACGCGCCGCGCCTCGAGGTGCAGGTGCACGAGCTCCGGCGAGCCAGTGTTGCCGACGAACGCGATCACCTCCCCCTCATGCACCAGCGCGCCGCGCTTGAGCCCCTCGGCCGCCGCGTCGATGTGGCCGAAGATCATCACGTACTCGCGCTCGCGCCCCCCCTCGCGCACGGTGTGCAGCGTGAGGACCGACTGCCCCATGAACTCGCCGACCCAGAGCACGCGCGCGTCGCCGACCTGATGCTCGAGCCCGATCATGCGGATCGGCGTGCCGCGCCGCTGCGGCAGGTCGACGGCGCCGTGCCCGACGGCGTGCAGCGTGCGGCCGCGCCGCTGCATCGTGTCGGGCAGGTCGAGATCGTAGCCGGACACGACGTGGTGGCCGCCGGGTAGGCCGGGCGGGATCGGATAGACGTAGGCGTCGTAGTCGGCCGGTCGCTCCGGGCGTCGCGGGATCTGCTCGTAGGCCTGCCACTGCCCGCGGCGGTCGAAGTGGCCGTTCCAGCGCGACTCCCCCTCCGGCGCGCCGACCGGATCCTCGCCCCAGCTCTCGTCTTGCGGCAGCTGCACGCACGCGCCGTCGTCGAGGAACATGCCCGGCGCACACGCGTCCGCGAGCGCCGTCGCAGAGTCGACCGTCATCAGCGCCGTCGCCGACGCCGTCGCCGGCTGCGCCGTGGGCGCGCGATCGAGCCACACCATGCGCGGCGCGGTGCCCGCGATGGCGGCGAGCAACGCGGCGGCGAGGAGCTGGAGCTGCGGGGTCGAGAGCACGGCTTCGGGGGGGCCAACGCCTTGGGTACTGGTGATCTTCCGCGCGGCACGGCGCGCCGAGCGGGGGAAGCAGGGGACGACGACATTGTGGCACGAGCTGCTCGCGGGGGCCCAACTCGTGGGTGCGAGCGGGGCCCGGTTGTGGCAAAGGGCGTGCTCCGTGTTCCCCGCCGCCGCGCCTCGCGTCTTCCACGATGCCCGCGGCCTGCCAGCGATGGCAGGCGGATGCGTGGTCGTGATTGGCAACTTCGATGGAGTAAATAGGGGCCACCAGCAGGTCATTGCGCGCGAGGCAGCAGACGCTGCGCGACGGCGCGAGACGT
>JAJXTK010000316.1 GCA_021783935.1 Myxococcales bacterium
AAGACCGTGGCCGAGATCATCACCAACCGCGCCACGCTCGCGGGCACGAAGCTGAGCGTCCGCGGCACCGTCGTGAAGATGACCGCAGGGATCCTCGGCAAGACGTACCTGCACCTGCGCGACGGCTCGGGCGACGCGGCGGCGGGGACGAACGATCTCGCCGTCACGACGGACGCCGAGCCGGCCGTCGGCAGCGTCATCACCGTCGAGGGTACGCTTGCTCTCGATCGCGACATCGGTTCCGGTTACAAGTTCCCCACCATCCTCGAGGACGCGAAGGTCGTGACGCCCTGACATCGGGCGAGCTCGCACGAGGTTCGGCTGCCGCCAGGGGCGCGCACCGAAAGGGAGGAAGACGCTCGTGACGACCGGGAGAGCGCATGTCGAACGATGAGCCCAAAGGCCCGCCGCGCAGAGATTTCCTCGGCATCGCGGTGGGCGGAAGCGCAGCGGTCTTCGCGGTGGCCGCGGCCTACCCCGTCGCGCGCTTCATCGAGCCGGGGACGCGACCGCGGCCAGGACCGGCGGTCGTCGGCAAATTGATCGAGTTCCCCCCTGGCACGGTGCGGTCGGTCATGGTCGACGATCGGCCGGCCCTCGTCGTGCGCGCCCAGGACGGCTCCTTCCGCGCGTTCTCCGCGATCTGCACGCACCTGCAGTGCGTGGTCGGCTACTCCCCCGAGCGCAATCAGATCGAGTGCCCCTGCCACCGCGGCGTGTACTCGATGGACGGGCTGAACATCGGCGGTCCGCCGCCGCGCCCGCTCGAGGAGCTCCAGGTCACCGTCAACGAAGGCACCATCATCGTGAGCGCCGTCGGATGAACGCAGAGCAACCCCGCAAGCCTGGCTGGCTGAGCGATCGGCTCGGGTGGGGCGGCATCGCCGCGTCGCTCGAGCGGCATCGGGCGCCGCGCCGCGGCTTCGTCTTCTACCTCGGCGGCATCACGCTGTTCCTGCTCCTGCTGCAGGTGCTCAGCGGCGTGCTCCTCGTCCTCTACTACAAGCCCGACGCCGCCAACGCGCACGCCTCCCTCGAGCGCATCGTCGGCGAGATCCCCTACGGCGATCTCGTTCGGGGCGTGCACGCGTGGTCGAGCGAGTTCTTCATCGCGTTCCTGCTCGCCCACCTCTTCACCGTCGTCCTTCGGCGAAGCTACCGCTCGCCGCAGGAGCTGTCGTGGCTCAGCGGGCTGGTCGCGCTCTTCATCGGCGTCGGCCTCGCGTTCACCGGGACGATCCTCCCCTGGAGCCAGAAGGCCTACGCCCAGGCGCGCGTCGGCAGCGAGATCGCCCACAACGTGCCCTTCCTCGGCAACTGGCTCTATCGCCTGCTGCGCGGCGGCACTGAGGTCACCTCCAACACCCTGTCGAACGCCTACGGGTTCCACGTCGCGGTCCTCCCCGCGACGCTCACGCTGATCGTCGGCTTCCACCTCTTCTTCCTCTCGCGCAAGCCGGCGGCCATCTCGGAGCCGGCCGACGACGACGACGACGCCGAGGCGAGCAAGGCGTCGAGCGCCACCGAGGCGGACACGATCCCGCTCTACCCCGACTTCTTGCTGCGGCAGGCGGTCGTGTGGGTCGGCGTCCTGGTGGCCGTGATGACGCTGGCGATCTTCGCCGATCGACCGCTCGGGGCGCCGGCAGATCCGCGGCTGTCTTCGACCGGCGCGATGCCGCCCTGGTACTTCCTGCCGTTCCACCAGATCGTGCGCTCGTCGCCGCGCGAGCTGCTCGGCATCGACGGCCCCAAGTTCATCGTCGGGGCGACCTGCCTGCTCGGCCTGCTCGTCGTCGTGCTGCCGTTCCTCGATCGTAAGGGCTCCAAGCTCGTGGCTTGGGCCGGTTGGCTCGTCCTCTTCGTCCTCATCCTCCTGGCGACCAGTGCGCTCTCCTAGCCAAAAGCTTTTCGCCCTCGTCGCCGGCGTCTTCGTGGCCGCCGTGGCGATGTCCCCTGCGCGCGCGGTCGGGCCCGAAGGGGCAGCCGCCGCGAGCGCGTCGATCGCTCCGGGCCCCTCGGCCTCGGCGTCCGCGAGCGCCTCGGGCTCCGCGAGCGAGAACCCCGCCGCGTGGGGCCCACAAGGGCGCGTCCTGCCGCCGGCGATGGACGCGACCAACTCCTGCGTGGCGTGCCACATCACGCTCACCGATCAGAAGCTGCGCGCGCCGGCGAAGGAGTTCCTCACCAGCGTCCACAGCGACGATCGCATCGGCTGCGCGGGGTGCCACCACGGCGATCCCCGCGATCCGACCGTCGGCGCGCACAAGGCCGTGGGGTTCGATCCGCACCCGACGCACGCCGAGGTGCCGGACATGTGCGCGGCGTGCCACAGCAACGCCTCGTTCATGCGGACCATCAACTCGCGCCTTCCGATCGGCGAGCCGGAGCTCTACAGGCTCAGCCTCCACGGCAAGCTGACGGCCGCCGGCGACGACCAGGCGCCCAACTGCGCGACCTGCCACGGCAAGCACGACATCCTCGGGCCCTCGTCACCGAAGTCGCCCGTCAACCGCGCGAACATCGCGACCCTCTGCAGCGGCTGCCACAGCGACGGCAAGCGCATGGCCAAGTACGGCCTGCGCACCGATCAGTTCTCGCGCTGGGAGAAGAGCGTCCACGGCAAGGCCTTCAAGACGGGCAACCCCAAGGCGCCGACCTGCATCGGCTGCCACGGCGCGCACGCCGCGACGCCGCCCGAGGCCTCGTCGGTCGGCCACGCCTGCGGCCGGTGCCACGAAGAGGAGCTCGCGTACTTCGAGATGGGCCCCCACTCCAAGGGGTTCCGCAAGCGCGGCCTCGCCGAGTGCGTCGCGTGCCACAGCAACCACGACGTGCAGCCCGCCAGCTCGCTGATGGTCGGCACGACGGCCGACGCGACGTGCATGAAGTGCCACAGCAAGGACGACAAGCCCCGCAAGATCGCCGACGAGCTCGCCGACCTGCTGCGCGGCGCGCGCGGACGGGCCGCCGAGGCGCGCGCGATGCTGGCGCGCGCCAGGGAAGACGGCCTGCACATCGCCGGCGCGCCCTACGCGCTCGATCAGATCGCGACCGCGGAGCTGAAGCTGCGCGGCGTCGTCCACACGCTCGATCCGGCGCGCCTGCAGGCGCCCGTCGCCGCCGTCGACAAGGCCGTCGACGAGGCCAAGAGGCTCGTCGACGACGCCGCCCGCACCCGACGCCTCGAGCGGCACGGGTACTACGCCGCGCTCGGCATCTCGTGCGTGCTCTTCCTGAGCCTCGCGCTCAAGTCGTTCCAGCTCGACAGGAGGCGTCGGGATAGGTCATGACGACCGAGCGCGGGCCGTCGAGTGATCCCCCGAAGAAGAGACGCCGCGGGTTCGATCGGCGACGATCGCTGACCCTCTTCGGCGCCTTCGTGGCGGCGCTGCTCGTCGCGCTCTTCTCCTACCGAGTCCAGCGGAAGGTCGAGACCGACTCGGCCTTCTGCGCCTCCTCCTGCCACCACCCGCAGACGCCGGGCGGCGACTGGCACGCCCTCGGCCACGAGCGCGTCGCCTGCCAGAGCTGCCACACGACGCAGGTCGGCACCGGCGTGCGGCTCTGGTTCCAGTCGCTCCTGAAGTCCGAGCACCCACGCGAGCACGGCAAGGTCGACGCGCCCGACTGCGTGAAGTGCCACGACAAGGAGCCCGCGGTCTGGCGCCTCGTCGCCGAGACGCAGGGGCACCGCGAGCACCGTGGCCTCAAGGAGGTCACCTGCCTCTCGTGCCACGGCAAGTCGACCCACACGGCGATGCCGGCCGACAAGAGCTGCGTCGACGCCGGCTGTCACAAGGACGAGCGCCTGCACAAGTCGGCGCCCGCGGCCGCCGAGACCTGCCTCAGCTGCCACAGCTTCGCGGTCTCCGCGAAGAACGCCGGTCAGCCGTCGACGATCACCTGCGAGAAGTGCCACGCGTCGAGCGAGGCGCTCGCGGCCTCCATGCCGGCGGGGCTGCCGAAGCCGCTCAAGGACGTCAACAAGGATGTGCTGCACGGCGGCGTCGCCTGCCAGCTCTGTCACAACGCGCACGGCGTGGTGCAGAAGCCCCCGGACGGGCAGCCGGTCTGCGCGCGCTGCCACCAGTTCGAGATCATCCAGGCCGGCGGCACCAAGGAGCGCAAGGGACCCGAGGGGCACCGCAACTGCGAGGGGTGTCACCGCCCCCACGCGCCCGTCGCCACCGCGCAGGAGCGGTGCGTGCACTGCCACGAGAAGAACGCCAAGGGGCTCGTGGGCACCAACGCCGCGGACCTGAAGCCCGTGAAGGGCGGGCGCACCACGGCCCTCAAGCACAAGAGCTGTGCGAGCTGCCACCAGCCGCACACCTGGCGCGCCGAGCGGAGCGGCTGCATGACCTGTCACCAGGACAAGGCGCAGCTGATCCTGACCAGGAGCCCGCAGCAGCACGGTCAGTGCACCAACTGCCACGAGGTCCACGGTCCGCCCCCCTCGGGGTCGGTCTGCCTGACGTGCCACTCCAAGACCAAGGGCAACCACGTCAAGCTCGCCCCGGAGAGGCACAAGGACTGCACGGCGTGCCACAACCCGCACGCGCCCTCGCCGAAGGAGACGCGGACGGTCTGCGTGAAGTGCCACCAGAATCAGGTCAATCAGGTCATGCGAGACGGCCCCGAGGGGCACTCCAAGACGACCTGCTTCGGCTGCCACAATCCGCACAACAACCCGCTGCCGCCGCCGAACGTCTGCGCGACTTGCCACCAGGACAAGGCGGGCGCCGTCGCCGCGGCGGGCCCCGCGCCGCACCGCACGTGCATCTCGTGCCACGAGAAGCACGTCTTCATGATCAAGGACGCGCCCACGGCGTGCCTCAGCTGCCACGGCAAGCCGAAGGACGGCGTCGTGCTGGCGAAGGCGGTCGGCGCGCCGGTGCTCCCGGAGGGGGGGCCGCACCGAGGCACGTGCATCAAGTGCCACAACCAGCACGGCTCGCCGAGCGTGCCGCAGACGGCCTGCTTCAAGTGCCACACGGACGTCGAGGCCGGCTTCAAGCCGCCCAACGCGAAGCACGCGGTCTGTCGCTCGTGCCACACGCCGCACACGCCGGCGAAGACCGCGCTCGCCAAGTGCGGGACGTGTCACGTCGACAAGGCCGCGGTCGCCGCCAAGTGGCCGCCCAACTCGGCGCACGCGCAAGCTTGCAACAAGTGCCACTCGCAGCACGACGTGCGCACCAAGAAGGCGTGCGCGACGTGCCACGACAACGAGGCCAAGAGCGCGATCGGCAGCAAGCACCAGTGCATGGGGTGCCACCCGCCGCACAACGCGCCGCCAGGCACCGGTCCCGCGTGGTGGACGCGCTGCAGCCAGTGCCACGCCGCCAAGGTCGAGAGCGTGAAGCTCCGCGGCAAGACGCACTCCGAGTGCAAGAATTGCCACCAGACCCACCGGTTCGCGATTCCTGCGTGCACCTCGTGCCACAAGGACATGTCGGGCAAGGGGCTCCACGCCATCGCGCAGCACGCGGCCAACTGCAACAAGTGCCACGATCCGCACGTAAAGTCGGATCCGGAGCGCGCGCAGTGCGTCGCCTGTCACATCGATCGCACGAGCCACCAGCCCGACGCGAAGAAGTGCCAGGCGTGCCACGTGTTCAAGTGAACGATGGACGCATGGCCTGCGGCCGTCCTCGCGCTCGTTTCCGGCGCGGCGCCGTTGAGCCGCCAGCCTCGCGCGCGTAGGTAACGAGTCATGGCACCAGCGAAGAAGGCGCACCAATACCTCTATCGCAACTGGGTGAGCTACGGGGGCGGCATCGTCGCCGTCATCGGCTTGCTGCTGGTGCTGTTCGGCATGCTCCTCGGCTTCGGGATGAACGAGCCGAGCCCGTATTTCGGCATCTTCACGTTCGTCCTCTTCCCTTCGATCATCGTCCTCGGCCTGCTCGTCGTCCTCGCGGGCATGTACTTCGAGGCCCGCCGGCGCGTGCGGGTCGGCGTGGCCGAGGCGCTGCCCTACCCGGCGATCGACCTGAACGAGCCGCGCATCCGCAGGCGCTTCGCCATCGTCGCGGTCGTCGGGGCGGTGCTGCTCGTGGTCTTCGCCTTCGCCGGCTACAACGGCTTCCTGCTCACCGAGTCGGTCGGCTTCTGCGGCGAGACGTGCCACGTCATGAGGCCCGAGCACATCGCCTATTTGAACTCGCCGCACGCGCGCGTGCGCTGCGTCGATTGCCACGTAGGCGAAGGCGCGGGCTGGTACGTGCACTCGAAGCTGTCGGGCGTGCGCCAGCTGCTCGCCGTGACCTTCAAGACCTACGAGACACCGATCCCGACGCCGGTCCACGATCTGCGCCCGGCGCGCGAGACGTGCCTGCACTGTCACTGGCCCGAGAAGTTCGCCAAGGCGCAGCTCTATCAGCGGCCGCACTTCCGCTACGACGAGAAGAACACCGCCGAGCAGATCACGATGCTGATCAAGACCGGCGGCGGCGGCGAGAACGGCGCCGGTATCCACTGGCACATGTTCATCGAGAACAAGGTCGAGTACGTCGCCGAAGACGCGCACCTACAGGAGATTCCCTGGTTCAGGGTCACGCGCCGCAAGGACGGCAGCTCCGTCGAGTACTTCCGAACCGACAAGCCGCTCAACAAGGAGCAGCTCGACGGCATGAAGAAGCACGAGATGGACTGCATGGACTGCCACAACCGGCCGGCGCACGGCTTCGAGCCGCCGGACGTCGCGGTCGATCGCGCGCTGGCGGCAGGCAACCTCTCGACGACGCTGCCGTACGCGAAGTCCATGGCGGTCGACGCGCTCGCGCGCGACTACCCCGACGAGCAGGCGGCGCACACGGGCCTCAAGGCCGACGTCGAGCAGTTCTACGCGAAGAAGTACCCGGACGTCGCCGCGACGCGCGCCAAGGACATCGAGCAGGCGGTCGCGACGATCTCGGCCATCTACGACCGCAACGTCTTCCCGGAGATGAAGGTCTCCTGGAACACCTACCCTCAGAACATCGGCCACCGGAACTGGGCCGGCTGCTTCCGCTGCCACGACGGCAAGCACGCCACGGCCGACGGCAAGGTGCTGACCAACGAGTGCAAGCTCTGTCACACCGAGCCGCAGCGTGGTCCGCAGTCGGGCATGGGCGAGGCGATGCGCGTCACCGAGCAGAACTGGCACCCGTGGGAGATCCCGGAGAAGCACCTCGCCATCAAGAAGCACGCGAGCATCCCGTGCTACGAGTGCCACCTCGCCGGTCGCCGCCCGAAGACGGACTGCAAGGACTGCCACCACTGAGCAGCCGACCGGGGTGACGGGGTGTGGTTCTCCTGCTGAGCGAGTGGTCGCGTTCTAACAGCCCCCATCCCCAGCCCTTCCCCCGCGGTGCGGGGGAAGGGAGCGGGAGGCGGCGGCGCAGTACGATCGAAG
>JAJXTK010000317.1 GCA_021783935.1 Myxococcales bacterium
GCGCGCGTGCCGCTCCAGGTCGAGATCACGTTGATCATGCACGGCGGTCCGGCGGGCACGCCGATCCGCATGCGGACCAAGACGCCGCTCCAAATCCTCCAACCGCTCGCCTTCGCGCTCCAATGACGCCGCCCGACACGCCCAGCGCCGCGCGATCGAGCGCGCGAGACGAGCCGACGGGCCGGCGTGGCCGTCGCAAAGATCAGCGCGCCGTCGCGCTCGTGCTCGTGCTCGCGGCGCTCACGCTGATGTCGATCCTCGTGGTCGACTTCCAAGACCAGCAGCCGCTCGATCTGCGCTCGGCCATGGCGGAGCGCGACGCGCTGCAGGCCGAGTACATGGCCAAGAGCGGCATGAACCTCGCGCGCCTGTGGGTGGCGAGCGAGCCGATGATGCGCCAGCAGCTCGGCATCCTGAGCTTGTTCTTCAAGGGCGGGAACGTCCCGCAGCTGCCGGTCTGGGAGTTCTCCGATCAGGTGCTCGGCGCCTTCAGCGACAAGAGCGGTCAGGAGGCCTTCGCGGGGCTCGCGGGGTTCGACCTGAGCAACGCGAAGAACCTCGGCGGCCCGAAGGGGGCGAAGTTCACCGTCCGCATCACGCCGGAGGACGACAAGATCAACGTGAACCTCGGCGCGCGCGGCAACGCGATCTCCGAGAACCGCTTCGCGACCGCCTTCCTCGGCCTCGTCGGCGCGCGCTCGTACGACCCGCTCTTTCAGCGCAACGATCGCGACGGCAACCTGACCGATCGCGCGGCGATCTGCGGCGCGATGATGGACTGGGCCGACCCGGACGAGATCCTCTTCCCGTGCCAGCCGTTCAACTTCCAGGGGGGCGCCGTCACCGGCGGCGAGGATCAGAGCACGCAGCTGCTCAAGCGCCCTTATCGCGTGAAGAACGCCCCCTACGACTCGCTCGAGGAGCTGCACCTGGTGCGCGGCGTGGGGGACGATTTCTGGGCGACGTTCATCGAGCCGGTGCCCGGCGACGCGAAGAAGCGCGTGATGACGGTGTGGGGCCCGGGCGCGGTGAACGTGAACACGGCAGCACCGCAGGTCATCGTCGCGGTGATCTGCGGGCTCGCCCCCGACGCGATGATCTGCCTGGACCCGATGAAGAACATGGAGTTCCTCACGATGTTCGGCGTGATGCGCACCTTCACGGCCGGGATGCCGCTGTTCGGTACCCCGGCCGACTTCGTGGCGACGATCCAAGGGGCCGGGGCGTACGGGCCGCTGCTCTTTCAGACGATCGGCGTTCCGCCGGTTCGCTTCCAGTCTCCCGCCGACGCCGCCAACGCGTTCTCGACCGAGTCGAAGGTCTTCAGCATCGTCGCGACCGGCGAGGCCGGCGGCGAGCGCACGCGCGTCCAGACGAAGATCACGGCCGTGGTCGACTTCCGCGGCGCCCCCGCGATCCCGATGGGCATGCCCGGGATGCCGGGGATGGCGGGGATGCCGGGGATGCCGGGGATGCCGGGGATGACGCCGCCGGGCATGGGCACGGCCGCGGTGGCGGCGCCGACCGCGACGGCCAACCCCCTCGTACCGAGCGCGGGCGGCGCGGGGGGCGCTCTTCCGCCGGGAGCGAGCGCGGAGGCGATCCTCGGGGCGCTGGCGGCCAACCCAGCCGGGACGATCGTGTACTACCGGGTCGAGTGACGGTCGAAAGAACAGGCGGCGCGGCCGGAGCGTTCTAGGATGCGCGCCCCGCCGGCCCATCGGTGGGGTCATCGCAGAGTCGGAGACGGAGGGATCGGCGGGTGGCGCGGTACGTGGGGATCGACATCGGTGCGACGCAGGTGAAGGTCGCGGTCGTGCGTGGCTCGGGGCGCAAGTGGGCCCTCGAGACCTGCTTCGCCTGCGATCGCCTCCCGCCCGACGTCGCGCTCGCGAGCGCGATGGGCGCCGCCGTGGCGACGCCGGCCCCGACGCTCGAAGAGGCGGTGCGCGAGGCGGCGAAGCCCGCGACCGAAGGGGGCGACCCGGTCGCGATCTCGTTCGACGGCGCGCGCACGCACGTCCGCGTGCTCGAGCTGCCGGCCGCGGTGCGGCGGCGCGTCGCCGAGGTCATCCCGTTCGAGCTCGAGGCGCTGCTCCCCTTCGACTTCGACGAGGCGGTGTTCGACTTCCGCGTGCGCGCCGGCGCGCCCCTCGACCAGCCCGTGCCGGTGCTCGTCGCCACCGCGCGCATCGAGGAGGTCCGCGAGCGCATCGAGGTCGTGGCGCGCGCGATCGGCCGCCAGCCCGATCACGTCGGCCCGGGCGCCCTTCCGCTCGCCGATCTCGCGCTGGCGCTCCCCCCGTTCCGCCAAGGCGGCGTGCGCGCCATCCTCGACCTCGGCGCCGATCAGTCCGAGATCCTCTTCCTCGACGGCGCCGAGCCGATCTTCGCGCGCACGCTCTCGCGCGGCGTCACGGGGATGCCGCACACGGCCGGGCACCTCGCGCGCGAGATCCGGCAGACCCTCTCGGCGTTCCGCGCGAGCTCCGGGACGTCCCCCGAGGCGATCTTCCTCACCGGCGGCGGCGCGCACGTCATCGACCTGCCGCGCTGGCTGTCGGGCGAGCTGCAGCACCCGGTCGAGCCGCTCCCGATCGGCACCATCGAAGGGCTCGCCCCCGAGCGGCGCGACGGCGCGCATCGCTACGCCCGCGCCGTCGGCCTCGCGCTCGGCTGCGCGCCGCGCGCGCGCTCGCTCGATCTCCGCCGCGGGCCGCTCGCCTACGAGCGCGGCTACGGCTTTCTGCGCGAGAAGGTGCCGCTGTTGCTCGGGCTCGGCGCCACGATCCTCGTGGCCTTCTTCTTCGCGACCTGGGCGCGCGCCCGCAACGTCGCTGCCGACAGGAAGGCGCTCGAGACCACGCTCGGCGACGTCACCAAGGACGTCCTCGGCGAGGCGACCACCGACCCCGAGCGGGCGAACGAGCTCTTGCAGAAGGGTCCTGGATCCCTCGACGACGATCCGCTGCCGCGCGCGGACGCGATGGACGTGATGGTCGAGCTCTCCGAGCTGATCCCGACGACCAAGATGAAGCACGACATCGAGAAGCTCGAGGTCACGCGCCAGGGCAACGGCGCCTTCCGCGTGATGCTGCAGGGGATCGCGCCGACCGTCGCCGACGTGAACACGATCGAGGCGGCGCTCAAGACCTACCGCTGCTTCAACAACGCGAGCATCCCCAAGAAGACCAAGGCAATCAGCGACGACCGCCAGAAGTACACGTTCGAGGCCGAGCTGCGCTGCCCCGAGGAGGGGGGCGGCGCGAAGAAGAGCGCGACCTCGGCCTCACCCGCGTCGAGCGCGTCAGGAGGCAAGTGATGGCGCTCCTCGACTCGATGTCGGCACGCGAGCGGCGGCTCGTCAGCGCGCTCGGTGGCATCTTCGTGGGCGCCCTGCTGCTGCTCGGGCCGCTGCAGGTGCGCGGCTGCCTGTTGGCGCGCGAGAAGCAGAACGACGAGCTGCGCCAGGCAATAATCGAGGTGCAGGGGGCGCGAGGGCGCGTCGCGGCTCGCCGCGCTGCCATGGGCGACATCGCCTCGCGCTACGCGAAGCAGGCGCCGGTGCTCGCGACGCTCATCGATCAGAGCGCCAAGGCCTCCGGGCTCGAGGTCGCGACCCAGAGCGACATGCCGGCGCTGCCGCGCGGCAAGCTCTACACCGAGCGATCGACCAAGCTCACGGTGCAGAAGACGGGCCTCAAGGCGCTCGCGACGTTCCTCGAGAGCGTCGAGACCAGCGGCTACCCGGTCGCGATCACGCAGCTCGACGTCGGCAAGCGCATCGAGGCCGACTCCTTCCAGGTCTCCATGACGATCTCCGCGTTCGATCGCCAAGACGCGACGCCGGCCGCGGCGCCCACCGGCTCGGCCTCGGGAGCCAAGAAGTGAACGCAGAGCCGAACCCGTCACCGTCGCTCGGCGACGACCTCAGCGCGACGCCCGACGTCGCCGACAAGGTCACCGACCCCCGCCTCGAGCGCGCCAAGGAGCTCGCGCGGACGATCGGCCCGTGGGTCGGCTACACGACCTGGTTCCTCTTCGCGCTGCTGCTCTTCGCGTACTGGACGTTCCCGTGGGATCGCGTGCGCGACCGCGTGGTCGCCGACTTCACGCGCTCGCAGCCCCCCTCGCCCACCGGCGCTCGGCAGATCCTGTCGATCGGCAAGCTCGAGCCCTCGTGGCTCACCGGCATCGTGCTCACGGACGTCTCGCTCACGACGGTCTCCGGCGATCCCACCAAGAGCCCGACGTCGCTCCGCGCCGACGAGATCCGCGCGCGCGTCGCGTTCGGCACGGTGTTCTCGGCGGCGAAGGACGTCTCCTTCTCGATCCACGCGCTCGGTGGCTCGATCGACGGCGCCCTCACCCACAAGGCGGCGGCCGCGGCGAAGGACGCCAAGGCCCCCCCGGCCAAGGGCGCGAGCCCCTTCGACAGCACGCTGC
Organism: Myxococcales bacterium; assembly: GCA_021783935.1. Classification (GTDB taxonomy): domain Bacteria; phylum Myxococcota_A; class Polyangia; order Polyangiales; family JADJMO01; genus CAIXWQ01. Next base: position 4,447 of record JAJXTK010000317.1, read on the forward strand.
ACCTCGAGCTCGACAACGTCTCGCTCGACGACTTCGGCCCCATTCGCGACGCGATCGGCGTGCCGGTCGGCGGCACGATCAAGGGGTCGATCGATCTGACGCTCGGCGAGTCGCGCGCCGACAAGGCCGACGGCAACATCGATCTCACGATCGACGGCTTCTGGGTCAGCAACGGCGTGGTGCCGTTCAAGGTCCCCGCGCTCAAGGCCGTCTTCGGCTCCGAGGACATCACGCTGCCGAAGATCGACATCGGCTCGATGCCGATCGAGATCGCCGTGAAGGACGGCGTCGCGCGCATCACCAAGTGGGCCGCGACCGGCAAGGACCTCGACGTGAACCTCGACGGCCAGATCATGTTCCGCGAGCCGTCGTCGCTCTCGGAGCTGCAGCTCGGCCTGCGCTTCAAGTTCAACGACTCCTACAAGAAGAAGGGGGACGCCACGGCGGGGCTGCTGCTGCTGCTCGACAGCGAGCCGAAGCTCAAGGCCGGAAAGCGCGCCGACGGCTTCTACGCGCTGCGGGTCGTCGGTCCGCTCGGCGGCGCGCCGCAGATCATGCCCGCCGGCGGCGCGGGCGGCACGGTGGCGCCGATGGGGCCGAACCCCTTCGGCAGGACGCCGACCCGCGGTGTCCCGCACGCGGGCGCCCCCACCCAGGAGTGACCGTGACCCACGCCGCACCGCGCCTCATCGGCGTCGTCCACCTGCCCGCGCTCCCGGGCGCCCCGTCGTTCCCGCGCGGGGCGGTCGAGGCGCAGCTCGCGGCGCTCGCCGATCGCGTGCGTCTCGACGTCGCGACGCTCGCGCGCGCCGGCTTCGACGCGGTGGTGCTCGAGAACTTCGGCGACGCGCCGTTCGTGCCCGATCGAGTGGAGCCGATCACGATCGCCGCGATGACCCGCTGCGCGCTCGCCGCGCGCGAGGCGAGCGAGCTGCCGCTGATCATCAACGTGCTGCGCAACGACGCGCTCGCCGCCCTCGCGATCGCGATCGCGACCGGCGCGCGCTGGATCCGCGTGAACGTGCACGTCGGCGCGGCGGTCACCGATCAGGGGCTCGTGCAGGGGCGCGCGCACGAGACGCTCCGCGCGCGCCGCGCGTGGGGCGGCGACGAGCCCGGCGCGCCCGCCGTCGGGGTGTGGGCCGACGTGGACGTGAAGCACGCGGCGCCGCTCGCGCCTCGGCCGATCGCCGACGTCGCGCACGACACGGCGACGCGCGGGAGCGTCGAGGCGCTGATCGTCACCGGCGCGGCGACGGGCGCGGCGGCCGATCCCCGCACGGTCGAGGAGGTCGCCAAGGCGGTCGAGCGCGACGCGATGCCGATCCTCATCGGCAGCGGCGCGGCCCCGGAGCGGCTCGGCGCGCTGCACGCCGCCGGCGCGCACGGGGTGATCGTGGGCTCGTGGCTGCGGGCCGACGGGCGCGCGGGGGGGCCGATCGATTTCGATCGCAGCGCGACGTTCGCGGCTGCATTTCGGCGCGTGTTCGATTGAGGGGCGGCGGTGCCCTTCGACGCGATCGATCGCGCGTGCAGGGTCGGCCAGTGACCCGCCGCGCGCACCTCGCGACCGCGGCGCTCGCTGCGCTGATCGCGACCTCGACGGCGTTCGGCGCGTGCGCGCCGGTGACGAGCCTCCTCACGCTCTTCCCGTCGCGCGGCGAGATCGCCCTGGGCGGCGCCGAGCGCGTGATGATCGAGGACGGCGCCGGCGCGATCGAGACGATCCGCGCGAGGAGCCCCGGCGCGCGCAAGGAGGCGGCGCGCGCGATCGTCCTGCGCTTCTACGGCAACGCCGACCGCGCCGACGGCGGGCCCGCGTCGGAGGCCGAGGGGTTCGGCGCCTGGCCCGTCGAGGTGTGGGGGGTGAACTACCCGGGCTTCGGGCGCAGCGAGGGGAGCGCCTCGCTGCGCGGCGTCGCGCGCGCGGCCGACGTCGCGCTCGCCAAGGCCGACGAGCGCGGCGTGCCGATCTTCGCGATGGGCACGAGCATGGGCACCACCGCGGCCCTTCACCTCGCGGCCACGGGCAAGGTGCGCGGCGTGATGCTGCAGAACCCGCCGCCGCTCGCGCAGCTGATCCGCGGCCGCTACGGGTGGTGGAACCTGTGGCTCGTCGCGGCCCCGATCTCCTGGGGCGTCCCCGCGTCGCTCGACAGCCTCGCGAACGCGAAGCGCGCGACGATGCCGGTCGTGGTGCTCTCGTCCGAGCACGACGAGATCGTGCCGTTCGACTACCAGACGGAGATCTACGAGGCGTACGCGGGACCGAAGGCGCGCCTCGTCGCCAAGGGCGCCGCGCACAACGATCGCCTGCCGGACGCGGTATGGGACGAGGTGCGGCGCAAGCTGCGCGAGCAGGGGTGGGGGCCGTGAGGGGAGCCTCGAAGAGCCATCCCGCGGGCGACCGCGGCGACGGCTACTTCGGCGTCGCGCTCGGCAAGGGGACGCTCACCGGCGGGATCGGAATGCCGTTCGAGTCGACCGGCGCGATCTCCGAGGGGCCGTGGGCGATGCGCTTGTCGATGCCGTCGATCGTCTTGCTGCGGTCGGGGCTGTCCCACTCGGCGTCGGAGAGGGCCGTCATCGGAAAGGCGTCGCTCGAATAGGGGCCCTCGAGCGCCGCCATGGTCGCGCGATCGGTGCCGAGCCCGGGCGTGTCGAGCCACATGAACCCCTCGACGTCCTGGAGCGAGAACGGCGAGCTCAACGCCTGGTCGCGGAGCGTCTTGCCGAACGCGTACAGGCGAACCTCGAGCGACTCGCGCGTGAGCGGGTCACCTACGCCTTCTTCTTGGCCTGCTTGCCCCTCGTGCGCCAATCAGAAAGGCGCTTCTCAGCGAGGTCGATCTGCTGCGGAGGCGTCGCGTTCGTCTTCTTCTCGAAGCCGACCATCGGCTTCGGCACCGGCTTCGGCACCGGCTTC
>JAJXTK010000318.1 GCA_021783935.1 Myxococcales bacterium
GCGCGCGGCGAGCGGGTCGCCGGCGACGTGCGCGTGGCCCCCCGCGAGCGACGGCGGCCTGCGCGGATCGGCGAAGCTGATCATCGGGTGCAGCTGCGCGACCCCCGCGCAGTGCGGTCGAAGCGCGGCGAGCACCTCGGCGTCGAGCGCCCCGGCGCAGTGCACGACGATCGCGTCGCGCGCGACGAGCCCTTGCCTCGCGAGCGCCTCCGCGACGAGCGGGATCGCGCCGTCGCGCGCCGCGATCACGACGACGTTCCCCTTCAGCCTGCGCGGCGAGGCGAGCAGCGCGCGCGAGCCGACGATGCTCGCGCGCACGCGCGCCGCCCGCAGGGCCGAGAAGAGCCCGCGACCGACCTTGCCGACCCCGACGATCGCGACGTGGAGCTGGGACATGCGCGGCGCTCTACGCCGACGCCGCGCGGGCAGCACCCTCGTCTTGGCGCGGCGAACGGCTGCGACGGGCTGCTCGCGTATTGGGGCGCGTCAGCGCGGTGTTTACCACGTTGACCGATCGCTCGGCGACGGCGCGAGCTCGAGGAACGTGCGGTGGGCGGGACGCAGGCGCGCCGTCCAAGGGGAGCTTCCATCCGAACACGTCTCGGCTTTCGTCGCCTCGCGTTGGCATCTGTCGGACTCTGCGTGGCCGTCGCCTGCTCCGGGAGCAGCGGCAGCGGCCCGAGCGTGCCCGCCGGCGTCGGCGACCCCTGCGTGATGGCCGCGGAGCTGTCGTCCGGGGGCGGCGCCACCGGCACGGATCGGTCGATCGACGTGTCCTCTGCGCAATGCGCGACCAAGGTCTGCCTCGAGCTGTTCTTCCAAGGGCGCGTGACCTGCCCCTACGGCAACGACGTCACGAGCGGACAGACCGGCACCTGCTCCGCGGTCTCAGGATTTTTGGGCCTCTTCACGCTCGACGGTACGAAATCGGGGCCGCTCTGCTGCCCGCCCCCAGGCGCCACCAGCGGCCCTCCAGCTCAGCCACGCGCGCGGTCAGCTTCTCGACCTGCGCCATCAGAGCGGCATTCTGCGCGAGCAGCTGCTCAATCCGATCATCGCGCCAGTCGCGGGCCACGAACGACGGAATGCCTGAATTGTGGTCGCCGTCACCCGCCGCGCTCGTGGCGCCAGCGCGCGGCGATCCCTTCCGCGAGAGCGCATCCTCGCCCATGGCTTGCGCTCGCGCCCTCGAACCGCTCGGATGCCGCGATGCGCTCGGACGAGCCGCGCTGGCCTCGGGGCGCATCCTCGGTGTTCCTCACGCTGCTCCTCGGGTACGCGGGGTTCTACTTCTGTCGCGCGAACGTCGACGCCGCGCTCCCCTACCTGCAAGCCGACTACGGCTACGACAAGGCGCGGCTCGGCACCGTCACCTCGATCGCCATCCTCGGCTACGCGATCGGCAAGGTCGTCCTCGGCGCGGCCACCGAGGCCGTCGGCGGGCGCGCGATGTTCCTCTTCGCGCTCTTCTCGTCGGTGATCGCCTCCTTCGCGATCGGCGCGACGCACCTGTTCTTCGGCGTCGCCGCGCTCATCTGCCTCAACCGCTTCGCGCAGAGCGGCGGCTGGAGCGGGCTGGTCGACGTCGCCTCGCGGTGGTTTCCGCGCGCGAGCTACGGGACCGTGATGGGCGGGCTGTCGACGAGCTACGAGCTCGGCAACGTCGTCGCGCTGCTCGTCTCGGGCGCCGTCGCCTACCGCTTCGGCTGGCGCGCGCTCTTCGTCGTCAACCCGGCGGTGCTCGCGATCATCGGCCTGGTCGCCCTCTTCACGCTGCGTGGCGCCCCCGCGCCGGCGCAGGGGCGTCCGTCGCCCGCGAAGAAGCACGAGGTGCGCTCGGTGCTGCGCGCGCTCGCGAAGCAGCGCGCGCTCGGCTACGCGCTCGTGCTCTCGTTCGTGCTCACGTTCGTCCGCACGGGCTTCCTCACCTGGACGCCGACCTTCCTCGCGGAGCTCGCCAAGGGGGAGGCGCACGCGGTGCCGATCGCCATCGCCAAGAGCGCGGTCTTCCCTGCAGCCGGCATGATCGGCGCGCTCGTCGTCGGGCGCCTCAGCGATCGGCTCGGCCCTGGGCGGCGCGCGCCGGCGATGGCTGCCTCGCTCGCGCTCTTGGTCGCCTCGGTGCTCTTGCTCGCGCACGCGGGGGTCGGCAGCACGCGCGTCGCGATCGTCGCCGTCGGCGCGTGCGGGCTCTTCTTGCTCGGCCCCTACTCGCTCCTGTCGGGCGCCGTCTCGCTCGACGTCGCCGAGGACGGCGGGGCCGCGACGGCGGCGGGGCTCGTCGACGGCGTCGGCTACGTCGGCGCGAGCCTGTCGGGCGTGGTGCTCGGGGCGCTCGCCGATCGCGGCGGCTGGCCTCTCGCCTTCGACGCCGTCGCGCTCGTGAGCGCGGTCGCGCTCGCGATCACGATCGCCTGGTCGCGCGACTCGACGCGCAGCGACGCGCGGCCCTGACGGCGCGACGACGCGAATACCCGCACCGCGTGTGCCGAGCTCGCGCGCGCGGACCGCCCGGCCCCCCCCCCCGGCTGTGCGGTTCCGCGGGCGCCTCGGCGTGGTAGGAGCCGCACCATGCGTACGCAATGGCTGGTTGCCTTCGCCCTCGCCCTCCCCGTCGCCGTGATCTTCGCCCGCACCGGCGCGCCCGCCGAGCTCCGTGCCTCGCACGCCGCGGCGCAGGCCTCGGGCAACGTCGTGGTCGTCGTCGTCAACGGTCGCGCGATCACCGAGGCCGACGTCACCGTCAGGATGAAGTCCGACGTGCACACGCCCACCGCCACGGCCGATCGGCGCAAGGCGGCCATCGAGGCGCTCGTCGTGCAGGAGCTCTTGGCCCAGCGCGCGCACGAGATCGGGCTCGATCAGGACCCGAAGCTCGCCGAGGAGGCGGCGGAGGCCGACGCGCAGCTCGCCGCCTTCAAGCGCCGCCGGCTCGCGGATCTCTTCGTCGAGCGCGAGATCGTGTCCAAGGTCGACACCTCCGACGCCGAGGCGCGCAAGTACTTCGACGACAACGCCTCGCGCATCAAGTCGGAGGTGCACGTGCTGCAGATCTTCCGCCGCAACAAGCAGGCGATCGACGCCGCGCGCGCGGCCATCGCGTCGGGCAAGCGCTTCGAGGACGTCGCCGGCATGGGCTACATGCAGGTGCCGCCCGGCGGTCACGCCCCCTGGGACGTCGGGTTCGTGAAGTACCTGCAGCTGCCCGAGCAGGTGCGCGACGTGGCGATGAACCTCAAGCCCGGCGAGGTGAGCGAGGTCATCTCGGCGCCGAACGACCGCTACTGGATCGTGAAGCTGGTCGAGCGGCGCGACGATCCGACCATGACCTTCGAGATGGCGCGTGCGTCGATCCTGGACGCGCTGCGCATGTCGAAGATCGACGCGCGGCGCGCGGAGATCGAGCGGGGGCTGCGCGCCCAGGCGAAGGTCGAGCTGAAGGGGAACCAGTAGCCGCGCGGCCCGCCGCGGCTCACTCCGCGGCGGCGCTCTCGCTCGTCACGCCCATCTGCTCGAAGAACGCGCGCCACTTCGGCTCGAGCCCGGGGAGCTTCTCGAGATCGGCCTCGGCGCGCTCCGGGTCGTGCCCGAGCTCGCGCACGCGGAAGACGTGCATCAGCCCCGTCGACTTCACGTTCGCCGCGCAGTGCACGAGCACCGGACCGTCGGCGAGCAGCGGCGCGAGCTGCTCGCGAAACGCCTCGTAGAGCGCCGGGGTAAGCCGCGAGCAGTCGACCGGGTGGTGGACGTAGCGAAGCCCCGCCGCGGCCGCGAGCGCGGCCTCGTCCGGGCGGTAGTTGCGCGCCGTCGGACCGTTGAGGTTGAGCACGGCGCGGAAGCCTTGCCCGGCGAGCCAAGGAAAAGCCGACGCGTCGGGCTGCGCGGCGGTCGCGATGTGGTCGTCGATGCGAAAGAAGACGGGGGGAGCGGAGGTCGACATCTCGACGCGTGAGAGCCGCCGAGACGGCAAACGATTCGCGACTTCCGGGAGCTCCATCGCGAGGCCCGGCGCCGATGTCCGGTTTCGCCCAGACACCGATGCGGATCGGAGGAGCTCGCCTTGGCTCCCCGCGGCGCTCCTCGCGACCTCGTGCTCGGCGCCCCCGCGCGCGAGCGCGGCAGGTGAACGCCTCCTCGTCGGAAACGCCCTGCGCCCCGGCGAGCGCGGCGCCGATCTCCCGGCACCGCTCGTCGAACGAGGCCGATCGCGACCTCACCAGCGCGAGGTCGACCACGGCGCACCTGGCCGACGGGTCGAGCGTCTCCGCGTATCCATCCGGCATGCGCGCGTGGAGCGCCGGTGCCCCGCTTGGCGGTGCCGACCTTGGCGTGCCCCGCGTCCGACCCCTGTTTGGCCTCGAGCAGAAAGCACCCGCGCTTGTAGAGGTCGATGAACCCGGTGGTGAAGCTGCCGTCGGGGTGGTGGAGCCGTTCGACGCGATCGAGCTCGAGCTCGGCGCCTTGTGGGCGAGGTAGCAGCGGAGCCGGCGCGGGCCTCGGCGGCGGCTGCGGCACCGGTTACGCCGGCTTCGCCGCCGCCATCGCGCCGGCCGGCGTCGTCGTCGCCTGCTTCTGCTTTGGGCGATTCGCGTGCGCGAGCAGCGCGGGCACCTTCGCGTCGAACGCGTGCTCGCCGAATGGCCACGCGCCTGCGCGTCGCGTCGTGCGCTTGCTCGGCGCGATTGACCTGCGAGGCGGCGAAGCGGAGCTCGGGCAGGCCCGTCGGTCTCCCGCCGAGGCCCCACGATGGCGGAAGGCTCGATGCCCTGGGCGGAGCGCACCGATGACGAGGTGGTGCGGAAATGAAGCGCAAGCCGTCGCCCACGGATTCCACTGGTCGAGTTGACATGACGTAGCAAGCACGCAGTTCGACGTCGACGGACGCGGGGTCTCTCTGAGCGGGCTCGTGCCGGTGTCGCTCGGCGACGCCGCGTTCGTGATCTGCTTCCTCGCGGTCGGCCGCGTCGTCGGGCACGAGGAGCAGCGGCAGCTCGTCGGGGCGATGGGGCGGAGGCTTCGGCGCGCGCGGGCGTGGGCGCGCGTGATGGCGCGCGAGGGCGCGGAGCCGTCCTCGCGCCAGGGCTCGCGCGCCTCGCAGCGCCGAAGCGGGCGCTGGTGCCCTCGCGGGTCCGAGCTCCGTTCGACCGACGTCACGTGGCAGAGGTCCGCTCCAAGGTGCTCCCCGCGTCGCTCGGGCTCGCCTGCGGTTCGACGTGCGTCAGCAACCAGCCGAGGTACTCGTCCTTCGTCAGCGCGCGCGACACGTCGAGGGTCCGCCACAGCGGCTCCCGCGCGGCCGCCACGTCCGCCGTCTGCACGACGATCGGCAGCGTGCGCAGCGTCGGATCGGCGCGAACGGCCCTCACGAGCTCTCGCCCGTCCATGTCGGGCATGTGGACGTCGGTGATGAGGAGCGCGACCGGCGTCTGCTTGAGGACCCTCAGCCCCTCGACGCCGTTCTCGGCCTCGAGGACCTGGAAGCGCGGCTCGAGGATCAGCCGATAGGTCATCCGGATGTCCTCTTCGTCGTCGACCACGAGGATCGGCACGTCACGCGCCGAACGCCCGAGCACGCGGTCGACGGCCTCGCGCAGGTCGCCCGCGGTCGCAGGCTTGCGCAGGTAGCCGCTCGCGCCCGCGATGACCGCCTCCGCCTCCCGTTGCACGACCGAGATGACCAGGGACCGGATGCCGTAGCGGCGATCGACCTCCGCGGCGAACGTGAGGCCGTCCATCTCGGGCATGAGGATGTCGGTGACGACGAGGTCCGGACGCCACGCCTCGATGGTCCGCATCGCCTCGGGCGCGCCCAGGACCGTGCGCACCTCGTGGCCCGCGCCCTCGAGCGCGGCCTTCATCCACTCGTGCTGGTCGAGCTCGTCGTCTACCACCAGGAGCTTCGCCATGGTCCCTCCTTCACGCCTTGGCCGAGGGCCTCACGGGTGACGAGCTGGCTCCGAGGCTCGGCGGAGCCGGACCCAGAATCGAGCCCCACCGCCTTCGCGCGCCTCGTGTCCGATCGCGCCTCCCCACCTCTCGACCGTGATCCGGCAGAAGTACAGCCCGAGTCCGGTCCCTCCGCGCGAGCCCGTCGTCCGCGCGAACTTCTCGAACAGGTGCGCCGCGACGTCCGCAGAGACCCCCGGGCCGTCGTCCTCGACCGTCAGTCGCGCGCTCGAGGCGTCGTGCGCGAGCGACACCGTGACCGACTCGCGCGCGTGGCGCAGCCCGTTGTCGAGCAGGTTCGACGCCACGCGAAGCAAGCGCGAGCGATCCCCGAGGACGAGCAGCGCGCCGTCGCCCGCGTCGCCGAGCTGGGCCTCGATCCGCACGCGCCGCGCGCGCGCCGCCGGTTCGAGCAGGACGAGCGCCTCGCGGAGCGCCTCGAGCGCGTCGGCGACGACCGTCTGCGTCGCGGCGACGGGGACCGACGCCTCGTGCTCCGCAGCGAACACCTGTAGGATGTCTCGGATGAGATCGCGCTCCCGGAGCGCGGCGCGCTCCGCCGTCGCGGCGAGGTGCGCGACGTCGGACGGCAGGGTCCGCTCCTCGAAGAGCGAGAGGGTCCCGAGGATCGTGTTCAGCGGCCCCTGCAGATCGTGGATGACGCAGTGGACGAGAACGTCCTTCTGCTCGACCTCGCGCGCGAGCACGTCGTGGGTGCGCCGGAGCTCGCGGGCCCGCTGCAGCAGCTGCTGCTGGGTGTCGTGAAGCGCATCGCCACGACCCACGAGCAGGAGCTCGGCGCCCTGCACGCGCAGCGCCGTCGCCTGGAGGTGAAGCTCTCCCGTTCGGGTGCGCTCCGTCCAGATCTCGGACTCGACGGGCGCGTACGACGTCGAGCGCCACGCCTCCTCGGCCTCGGGGAGAAACGCGCTGAGAAACGGGAGCGCATCGTCGACGAGGAGCTCGGGCCCGGGCTCTTCGGTCCAGAGCTCGCGACACCACGCCGGCACGCCGCCGACGCGGCGAAACTCGCCCGACGGGGTGCGCTCCAGCACGAGCGTGCCCAGCGCCGTGAAGACCGCGAGCGGATCGGTCATCGGCCGTACCTCGTGGCGAGCTCGGTGGCCCGCTCGGCGAGGATCGCGCCGACCAGCGCGCCGAAGGCCTCCTCCACCCCGGCTCCGGTCTTGGCGCTCGTCTCGCGCACCGCGCGGGCCGCGAGGTCTCCGAGCGTGCGCGGCTCGAGCTCCCAGCTCTCGATGAGGTCGACCTTGTTCAGGGCGATCACGCAGGGCGCGGGCCCGACGACGTCGATGACGCTCGCCTGCAGGGCGCGCGCGGTCTCCAGCGTGGCGGCGCGCGTGCCGTCGATCACGAGCAGGTAGCCCGAGGCGCCGCGCACGTAGG
>JAJXTK010000319.1 GCA_021783935.1 Myxococcales bacterium
GGCTCTGGCTCGAGCCCCGCGCTCGAAGCCCTCCGTCCCCAATCGTGGGACGTGTGCCGGTCCGACGCGAGGAGGCACTGCCTCGGGGCGGCGGCGCGGCTACGGACGCATCATGGGATCTAGCCCCCACGCAAGGGCAAAGCGTCGGCCGCCCCGAAGGGGACAGGCGCCCTCCAAAATGAGCGCTCGAACCGCGGGCGTCGCGGGCTACGCGGGTTCTCTAGCCTAGGCTCCCGCGCAGACCGAATCGTGCGTGCACGCGCCGCCGCGACAGCCTCCAAGGCATTCGGCGTCGGAGGCGCAGCTCACACCGTCGGCTTTGAGCGCGACGCATTGGCCGGCCGGACCGCACACGAGCCCCTCATCGCAGACCACGCCGTACGCATTGTTGGAGCAGGATTCGCCGAGCCCGGCGAGCGGGGCACAGTGCGGAGAGCTTGCATCGACGCACGACAGACCGATGTCGCAGACCGCTGTCGTCAGAGCGCAGTTACCGCCGGCCGGGATGATGGGAACCGCCGCGCAGTAGTCGCCGCCGGACGCGCGAGGAGCGCAAACGGTCCACGAGCCGGCGATCTCCTCGCAGTCACTCGTCGACGTGCAGTCTCCGTGTGGCGGTACGTTGCCGCGCCACACCTCGCCGCAGTCCTGGGAGATCAATCCGACCGCGGATTCGCGGGCCGTCAACGCCTGGCAGTCTCGGTGCGACCCGTTCACGTCGGCGAGGCATGCCGTCGCAGCGTCCGCATCGAAGGTCGCGGCAGGGTTGGAGTGAAGTTGCGTTTCGCATTGTTCCGCGTGCGCCGCTTCGCAGGACGCAGCGTCGGTCCCCGGACAGCACGCGACGAGAGGCGTGCATTCCGCGCCTGCGAGGAGCTGACAGAAGTTGCCTTTCGTCGGCGTCGCTGGCGCGTCTGCGTCGGCGGAAACGGTCGGAGCACCAGCACGGCCGCACCCGACGGCGAACGCGAGCACTGCGGCCTGGGCCCATCGCGGTAGGGCGTGGCCTGTTCGACCCGCGGGCAGCGACACGGCCGCGAGGAACGTCGCGGACTCGCCGGGCAGGGTGCCGGGCTTCGCAGCGCGCATCATGGTTGCGCACTCTACCAGAGAGACCCCGCGTCCGTTCTCGTCGAACTGCGTGGATGCTACGTTATGTCAACTCGACCGCTGGAATCCGTGGGGGACGGCTTGCACTTCTTGGCCCCCACGGAGCGCTCTACGCCTTCGACCCTGATCTTGGCATTTGGATTCGTGGCGTCGCGGACGGCGTGTTGCCGCTGCTCGGCAGCGCGAGCTCCATGGTCCTATACGGCACGACGCTCTACGCGCTCGCGGCTCCGACACCGGGCGCGACGACGAGCGAGGTCGTCGCCATCGACGTCTTCGGAGGCAGCATCCGTCGTTCGCCGGGCACGTTCCCGCTGCGCGTCGGCGCGCGCCTCTCGGTCTCGACCGATGGCCTCGGCTTGGTGCTCGCCGGCGGCATCGACCCGCAGCAGCGCGCGCACGACGACGTCTGGTCGGCGCCGTTTGCCGTGGACGCGTCGCTCGGCGTCGCGACGAGGTCGCGCGCGGACACGACCGGAGTCAGCTTCGACGCGGATGGCGCCATGGCCTTCGCCGACCTCGCCGGCGTCGAGGTGGCGAGCGTCGGCGTGAGCACGTCGCGGAGCTCCTCGACCATCCTTCGCGTGCGCGACGATCTCGGCTGGGACGATGCCGACGAGATCGTCGCTCGCCGCGCCCGCGGTGGCGAGCTCTGCGCGGCAGCTGACCTGCATGGCGGAGAGCGCTGCACGTTCGGCGGCCCACCCGCTGCCTGGTGGGGCGGGGTCGGGCTGACGAGCTGCGCAGCTCCAGACGGCACCGCGGGGCAGCGGTGCGAGGGCACGGTCGGGTCGTTGGTCGCCACCGGCGTCGTGCCCGAGCTCGCGGCCGACTTCTCGCTCGACGGGGCGTCGGTCTGGATCGTGGGCCCCGGCGAGCTGTCTCGTCACACGTTGGGCACCGTCGTCAACGGGAAGCTCACGACGCGCGAAGCTCTCTCGATCCATGCCCCGGACGCGTTCGCGGTGTCGGCGCACGGCGGCCTGGCGCTCGTCCTGACGCATCGAGGCGTCTCGCTCGCGAGCAGCGTCGGCGCCAAGGCGACCTTGACCCCACCGCAGCCTCTTTGCGGTTCCCCTGTCGCCGTCGCGCAGTACGGGGACGGGTGGGTCGTGGCGACCACGCGCGGGGTCGCGTTGGTGTCGTCCGGTAGCGATGGGCACCGACCGCAGGTCACGGCGCTCGGGCTCCTCGACGAGGATCGTGGCACGCTCATCCCTGTCCCGATGGATTCGAATGGAAGGTTCGTCTGCCCGCACGAGGGCGAGCGCGAGGGCGAGCACGAGGGCGACGCGCAGCTCGTCGTGACGTTGCGCGACGGCCGTGTGCTCCTCTCGCGCGAGGACGACCTCTTCGAGCTCGATCTCGGCGTCCCCTCGAGCCCGCGCGTGACGCGTGTGCTCCGCGATGCCGGCGACCTCGCCGCGCTCCGCTACGACGCGCTCGGTGGACGCGTGTACGCGCTCGCGAAGCCGTGGAGCGCGGGGGGGCCGATCTTCGATCTGCGTGGATCGACGCTCACGAGGTCCGGCAAGTACGCCCTCGGCGCCTGGGTCACGCGCCAGGACGGTCTCGGCGTGAGCGCGCGTCGAATCGGACCGCGGGTCGAGCTCGCGGAGGTGGTGCGGTGACCCGGCGCGCGCTGGCGCTCCTCGGCGCGACCGGCCTTCTCGGGGGCATAGTGTCCGCGTGGCCTGGCTGCTCCGATGGAGGCCCCGTGGGCACGCAGGCCGATGCCAGAGCGCATGACGCAAACGACGCTGCGGACGCGCGCGCCGATGTTGTGCCTGAGAGCGCCTCGGACGCGGAAGTCGAACCCGTCTGGGATCCCGTCTGGCACCTGACGGCGCCCTCGACGTATCCGCAGCTCGGCCCCGACGGTCAGCCGAGCTGCGGCACGGGCTGTCGCATGGCGCTCAACTGGCCGGTCCATTCGGGGCGACCGTCGCTGATGCACGCCTACACGGAGAACACGGTCGCGGACTATGGTGACCAAGGGATCTTTCTTTCCGCGGTTGGGGGATCCACCAGCTCGCTCGTCATCTCGAACGACCCGAAACCCTCCATCGGGCACTACGTGGTCGGCGAAGTCGCACTGAGCGGCGACTTCATGACCTACGTGGTCGCAGACCCCTCGACGCCGACCTCGGTGTTCGTCGTCGAAGTCATGAATACTCGCACGGGCGAACGCAAACCCGTGGCGCGGATGCGCTGGCTGGGAATCGAGCCGCCATCGGGGCCGTTCGCGACCGCGCTCAACACGAAGTACGTCTTCTGGAGCGACGAGGCAGTCGGTCTCCGCAGCCTCAACCTAGCAACCGGAGCCGTTCGCACGCTGGTCAAGGGCCTCTTCGAATGCACGAACATGGCTGCAGCCGAGGGAGGCGTGGTCTGCTGCGACAACAACCGCGGCATCGTGACTTGGACGGACCAAGAGACCGCGAAGGCCGTGCCCATCGACTTCGGTGGCGGGCTCCAGGTCGACGCCACGATCTCGCCCGATCGACGCTGGTACATCTGGGTCGACTACCGTGACCCGCCCGGCCCTCCTTCCGATATCGACAACCGCTATGGCGGCGAGATCTACCTGCGTGACCTTCAGATGGGGGTCACGACACGCCTCACGAACGATTCGCCTGCGGCGCCCAGGGCCAAGGCATTCCCTGCCACGGATGGAAAGATCGCCGTCTGGAACGAGATCCCGGGCGGGCTCGACCCGAATCCAACGAGCGCGAGCGCCGTCTATGGCAATGCGACGATGGTCGTCGTGCTAGACCTGGCCACGCGAAGGAAATGCCAGATCGATCTTGGCATTGCCTATGAGGTCCAGCAGTTCAGCGTCCACGGAAGGCACGTCTACGGCTACTTCGGCGCCGCGGGCGACAACAAGATGCACCTCGTGAATCTGAGTCTCGATGATCCTGGGTTGAGCTGGACGTGCAAGTAGCGAAGGACCTGTACGCGGTGCTCGGCGTCGACAAGGGCGCCGACACCGAGACGATCAAGAAGACCTTCCGCAAGCTCGCGGCGAAGCTGCACCCCGACCGCAACCCCGGCGACAAGGCCTCCGAGGCGCGCTTCAAGGAGGTCAACCACGCCCACGAGGTCCTCGCCGACCCGAAGAAGCGCGCCCTCTACGACGAGTTCGGCGAGGAGGGGCTGCGCGAGGGGTTCGATCCCGAGCAGCAGCGCGCCTACCGCGCGTGGCAACAGCAGGGCGGGCGCGCGCCCGGCGGCGGCTTCCCGGGGGGAGTGCGCATCGAGGACATCTTCGGCGGCGGCGGCGGCGGCATCGGCGACGTCTTCGGCGATCTCTTCAACCGCGGGCGCGGACGAGGGCATCGGCGCGCGCGAGGGAGCGACGTCGAGGGGGAGATCACGATCGACTTCGCCTCCGCCGTGCGCGGGACGACGGTCCAGCTGGCCCGGCACGGCGCCGGCGAGCCGATCCAGGTGCGCATTCCGGCGGGCGCCGACGACGGCGCGCGCGTGCGCATCGCGGGGCACGGCGAGCCCGCGCCGGTGGCGAACGGCGCGCCGGGCGACCTGCTGCTGACCGTGCACGTGCGCCCGCACCCGCGCTTCCGCCGCGACGGCGACCATCTGCACCTCGAGCTGCCGATCACGATCGCCGAGGCGTACTTCGGCGCGAAGGTGCGCGTGCCGACCTTCGAGGGCCCGGTGACCATGAAGGTGCCCGCGCACGCGCAGGGCGGGCAGACGATGCGCCTGCGCGGCAAGGGGGTCGCGCGCAAGGGGCACGAGCCAGGCGATCTGTACGTCCACTTCCAGATCGTGGTGCCGACGAGCGACGAGCCCGCGGTGCAGCGCGCGATCGAGGAGATCGCCAAGGCGCAGCCCGCCGATCCGCGCGAGGGCATCGAGGTCTGATGCGGACCTGACGTCGCGCTATCCTCGGGCGCGATGGCGATCGCAGAGCTCGCTCCCGGGTCCATCTTCGCGGGCCGATACGTCGTCGAGCAGCCGATCGGCGGCGGCGGCATGGGCTCGGTCTTCGCGGCGCAGCACACCTCGACGCGGCGGCGCGTCGCGCTCAAGCTGATGCTGCCGACGCTCGTCGCAGAGCCGAAGCTCCGCGAGCGCTTCGCCCAAGAGGCGCAGGTCTCCTCGCTCATCCAGAGCAAGCACGTCGTCGAGGTCATCGACGCGGGCGTCGACGTAGCCACGGGCTCCCCCTTCATCGCGATGGAGCTCTTGCAGGGGCGCGATCTCGCGCAGCTGCTGCGAGAGCGCGGGGCGCTGCCGGCCGAGGAGGTGGTGCGCCTGCTCGCGCAGGTCGCGCGCGGGCTCGATCGCGCCCACGCGGCGGGCATCGTCCACCGCGATCTCAAGCCCGAGAACCTGTTCTTGTGCGCCGACGAGGACGGCTCGCCGCTCGTGAAGATCCTCGATTTCGGGATCGCGAAGCTGCTGCAAGGCTCGGGCGGCGTGGCGACGATGGCGACCGGGACGCCGGCGTACATGGCCCCCGAGCAGCTCGGCGCCGGCCCGATCACCCCCGCGGCCGACATCTGGGCCTTCGGGCTCATCGCCTTCACGCTGCTCACCGGCCGCACCTACTGGGAGGCCGACTCGATCGCGAGCCTCTACAACGCCCTCATGGCGCCGGCGTATCCGTCGCCGCTCGATCGCGCGCGCGCGCTCGGCATGTCGCTGGCCCCGCCGTTCGAGGGGTGGTTTCGGCGTTGCACCGCGCGCGATCCGGCGCAGCGCTTCGCGAGCGCGGGAGAGGCCTGCGAGCAGCTGCGCGCCGCGCTCGGCCTGACGCCGCCGACCCAGAGCGTGCCGCCGCCGGCGCCGTGGCCCATCGCGACCACGAACGTCTACCGACCGTCGTATCCGCCGCCGAACGCACCAACCCCGTACGTGGCCCAGCAGCCCGCGTGGGGCGCGCCGCCGCCGCCGCCGCCGCCGCCGGCCGCCTACCCAAGGGCGACGAGCACGGGCGGAAATGGACTCGTGGTCGCGCTCGTGGCGATCGGCCTCGGGGTCGTCGCGCTCGGGGGGCTCGCGGGCTACCTCGCGTTGCGCGCGTCCTCTGGTGCGCACGAGCGCGTCGCTGCAAACGAGGACGAGGAGGAGAGGCCGACCAAGAAGAAGGCGAAGCCCAAGTCGAGGCCGGCTGCCGAGAGCGACGACGACGACAAGGCCGAGAAGGCGTCCGAGGGCCCGCGCGTCGACGCGCCCGACTCGCACCTTCGCGCGACGTTCCCGGCGGGCTTCCCCGAGCCGAAGCATCAGGTGCAGCCGCTGCCGGCGGTGCCCGGGGTCGATCTCGAGATGTGGACCGCGGAGGCGCGACGCGGCGCCTGCCTCTTCGGCTACATCGACTACAAGTCGAAGAAGGTCTTCGCGGGGCGCACGACGCAGGCGGCGTTCGACGGCGCGCGAGACGGCGCGCTCGCGAACATGGGGTCGACGCTCGAGGAGGAGCGCGACTTCGAGTACCAGGGGTACCCCGCGCGCGTCTTCACGTTCCAGGGCGTGACGATGGGCAAGCAGATCTATGGGCGGCAGCTGCTGGTCCTCGAGGGGCAGCACCTCTATCAGGTCATGTTCATCGGCTACACGAAGGGGGAGCGCGACGAGGACGACATCGAGGCCTTCTTCAAGGCGCTCGAGATCGTGCCGTAGTCACCGCGCCGGGCGCCAACCGCGGCCGTCGAGCGAAGAGCGCGTCAGTGCAGCAGGAACCACTTCACCCCCTTGGTGACCTCCAAGTGGAAGTGGTTCGCGTGCGGCTTGTTGAAGTTGGGCGTGAGGATCACGTTGAAGATCCGCCGCTGCGCGACCTCGCAGAGCAGCCCTCGGAGCTCGAGCGCCGCCTTGGTCGCGGGGCTCGGGCCGGCCCCCGCGCCGCAGGTGCGCTGGCCGATGCCGCCGTGCCAGTCGGCGAGCACCGAGAGCTTCGTCCCGTCCCTCTTCACGAGGATCGCGAGGTCGATCGCCATCGCCCCTTCGTGCTGGCTCTTGGGCTTCGAGAGATCGGCGCTCTTCCCGGGCGGGCGATACATCGAGTAGTGGATCGCCTCGACCACGTCGTGCGCGGCGAGGATCGCCGAGAGGTCGTCGAGCGCGAGCGCGAGGCGGCAGTCGAGGATCTCGTAGGGGCTCTGCCCGCGATCTCTTTGGGCGAGCATCGAGTGGAACTCGACGCCGTGCAGCCGCCCCGCGAGGCGGATGGGACGATCGACGCCGCGCGCGCCGCCAGGGACGCGGA
>JAJXTK010000320.1 GCA_021783935.1 Myxococcales bacterium
GTGCTCGACACGCTTCGATCGTACTGCGCCGCCGCCTCCCGCTCCCTTCCCCCGCACCGCGGGGGAAGGGCTGGGGATGGGGGCTGTTAGAACGCGACCACTCGCTCAGCAGGAGAACCACACCCGGGCTCATCTGGCGGCGCACATCTCGGCGTGTCGGTCAACGCTCCCGGCAGGACTCGGCCGTGCGAATTGCGCCGGCCTGCGCAGTGGCGCCGCGTTACGCTCCCGAGACCGATGAACGACGTGCCCCATGATCCGGTGGAAGCGCTGCGCCAAACCTTGGCCTCGATCGCCGGTGAGCCCCTCGTGATCCTCCTGACCGGCCACCCCGATCCCGACGCGATCGGCAGCGCGCTGGCGCACCAGCGGATCTGCGAGAGCCTCGGCGTGCCCGCGACCATCGCGCACGTGCTGCCGATCTCGCATCGGGAGAACCGCGCCCTCGTGAAGCTGCTGAACGTCGAGATGCAGGAGGTCGGCAGCGCCGCCGAGCTCGCGCGCTTCAAGTACCTCTCGCTCGTCGACGCGAGCGTCGCCGAGCCCTCGATCGAGCTGCCCGAGGGGCTGAGGCTGATCTCGGTCGTCGATCACCACCGCGGCGCCGGCAAGGTCGACGCCCCCTTCGTCGACATGCGGCCGTCGATCGGCGCCTCGTGCTCGATCTACGCGAGCTACCTGCAGGGGGGCCTCGCGCCGCTGAACGGCGAGCGGCGCGACGACGCGCGCGTGGCGCCGGCCCTCGTCTTCGGCATCCAGACCGACACCGACGACTTCGCGCTCGCCACCGCCGACGACTTCCGCGCCGCCGCGTACGCCAAGCAGTGGACCGACGCCGACGTGCTCAAGCGCGTCGGGCGCCGCACGGTGAGCGCGTCGGCGATGGGGGTGCTCGGGCAGGCGCTCGCCAACCTCATCGTCGTGCGCGACTTCGCCATCGCCGGCGTCGGGCACGTGCCGGTCGGCGATCGCGACGCGATCGGCAGCGCCGCCGACTACATCCTGCGGCGCGAGGACATCGACACGGTGCTCGTCTATGGCATCGTCGACGATCGCATCGACGGCTCGCTGCGCACCAACTCGCCCAGCGTCGATCCCGCCGCCTTCCTGCAGACGGCGTTCGGTCGCGATCGCGATGGGCGCCCCTACGGCGGCGGACGCGCCGACAAGGGCGGATTCCAGATTCCGCTCGGCCTGCTCGCCGACAGCGAAGACGCCGAGTCGCTCTGGGCGCTCGTGCAGCAGGTCGTCATGTCGCGCCTCGCGCGCGCCGTGCCGGACCTCGCCCCCAAGCGCGATCGCCGCAAGACCGATCGCGCCGATCGCGACGACGACTGACGCTTTGCGGCGCTGAGACAAGCGGTCCCGCGCGAGCTGCTACGCTTCGGTGATGCGCCCGCGGAAGCTCTCCCCTTCCCTCTTCGTCCTCGCGCTCGTCGCCCCCTTCGTCGCCGGCTGCGGCGGATCGAGCGGCGGCGGCGACGCCCCGAGCGACGCGTTGCCCGGCGACGACGCGGGCGGCGACGCGGGTGGCTTCGTGCTCGACGCCGGCGACGACGCGGCGCAGACGTTCGACGTCACGCCGGCGGCGTCGCAGACGCTCACGGTTCCCCTCGGCAGCCACACGCCGACGGTGACGTTCCAGGCGACGCTCGGCGGCGCGCCCGCGAACGCGGTCTGGAGCGTCGATCGCGGCGAGATCGGGACGATCGACGCGGGGCCGGCGCCCACGGCGGCCTTCGCGCCGAGCGGCACGGTCGGCGGCGCGGTCACGATCACGGCGAAGCTCGGCGCGCAGACGCTCACGCGCATCGTCTTCGTGAAGCTTGGCGGCAAGCAGAACGGCGGCGACGGGAGCGTGCCGAGCGAGGCGACGCAGCTGCCCGTGACGCTCGGGCAGCTGTCTGCGGGGGGCGGCGTCGGCGGTGTCGGTGGCGAAGGGCTCGGCGGCCAGGTGACCGACCCCGCGACGCTCGCGGCCCTCGCGAGCCCGAGCGGCACCGGCAGCGCGCAGAGCCTCACGCTGCTCTACCCGTACGACAAGACGGTGTTCCCGCGCGGCCTGCTCGCGCCGCTGCTGCAGTGGTCGTGGACGGTCGGCGACGCCGACGCGATCGCGATCCACCTCGAGACGACGAGCGGCTCGTTCACGTGGGACGGCACCTTCGCTCGCCCCGCCATCCTCACCAAGACCGGCGGCAAGTTCATCCGCCACCCGATCCCGCAGGACGTCTGGGCGGCCGCGACCAACTCGGCGGGCTCGCTCTCGCCGACGGGGGGCCCCGATCGGCTCTCGATCAAGCTGACCGTCGCGCGCGGCGGCAAGGCGTACGGGCCCCTCGAGGAGACCTGGACCATCGCCCCCGGGCGGCTCGCGGGGACCGTCTACTACAACTCGTACGGCACCCAGCTCGTCAGGAACTCGATCGAGCCGTCGTTCAACAACGGCCCGCAGTTCGGCGCCGCCGTCCTCGGCATCAAGGCGGGCGCCACGGGGCCGACCGTGGTCGCCGGCAGGGCGAGCCCGCTCGGCTCCGGCGCGGGCTGTCGCGTCTGCCACGACGTCGCGGCGAGCGGCAACCGCCTCGTCGTCCAGCACGGCGACGTCTACCCGCGCACCTCGAGCTACGAGCTCAAGAGCGGCAACGCCGAGACCGTGCTCTCCGGCTACGACGGCGTCCTCGGCTGGGCGGGGCTCTCGCCGGACGGGAAGCTCGCGCTCACCAACGGCGCCGATCTCGCGGCGGGCACCTCGCCCGCGAGGCTCTACGACTTCCCGCCGACGTCGACCACGCCGCTCACGATGACCGGCCTGCCGACCAACGCCTCGCTCGGCGCGCCGGCGTTCTCCCCCGACGGCAAGCACGTCGCCTTCGACTTCCTCGCCGGGACGATCGGCCCGTTCACCGGCAACGGCACGCAGCTGCTCGCGGTCGATTTCGACGCCGCGAGCCGCGCCTTCAGCAACCCGCGCGTGCTCGCGACGATGACGAGCGGGCACCGCGCCGGCTTCCCGTCGTTCTTCCCGACCAACGACGCGGTCGCGTTCCACTACCAGATCACGCCGTCGAACCACCGCTACAACACCTGGCACGGCGCCACGGCGCAGATCTGGTGGTCCGATCTCGCGACCGGCACGGCCAAGGGGCTCTACGCGCTCAACGGGCTCGCCTCCGACGGCACGACCTCGACCCTGCCTACGGGCCCCAACAACCACGCCGACGATACGATCCTGAGCTACGAGCCCACCGTCGCCCCGGTCGCCACGGGGGGCTACGTGTGGGTCATCTTCACGAGCCGACGCCTGTACGGCAACGTCGCCGTCACCGATCCGTGGCAGAGCGACCCGCGCGGATATGACGCCACCCAGCTCGCGAACACCACCTGCAAGAAGCTGTGGGTCGCGGCGATCGATCTGAACGCGAAGCCCGGCACCGATCCGAGCCACCCGGCCTTCTACCTGCCGGGGCAAGAGCTGCTCGCCGGCAACGCGCGCGGCTTCTGGGTCATGGACCCCTGCCGCGCCGACGGCCAGTCGTGCGACACGGGCGACCAGTGCTGCGGGGGCTACTGCGAGTCGGGCGGCGCCGGCGGCGCGCTCATCTGCTCGAGCACCACGCTCGGCTCGAAGTGCGCGCAGGTGCAGGAGAAGTGCAGCACGGCGGCCGACTGCTGCGACGCGAGCGACCTGTGCGTGAACGGCTTCTGCGCGGTGCCGGGGCCGAGCTGAGCTCACCCGAGCCCGGGGGAGTTCCGCATCACGGCGTCGAGCGCCGCGTCGTCGAGCTTGGTCTGCGCGACCTCGAACAGCTCGCGCTCCTCGAAGCGCACGTGCGCCTCGAGGCGCGCCGCAAGGGCCTCGAGGGCCTCGGGCGAGCCCAGGCTCGACGCGGAGAGCTGCGCCCGGATCGCCGCGTGGTCCTCGCGGGTCTTGGCGACCAGGGCCCCCTCGCCGCAGCGCTCGAGCGGCGGCAAGAGCCACTGCTCTTCGACGACGAAGTGCGGCTCGAGCTCGCGGCCGAACGAGGCGCGGAGCGCGTCGGCCATCGTCGCGCAGGCGTTCGCGTCGCCGGAGGTCGCCGCCTTGCGCGCACCGCGCGCGAGCACGAGGGCGTGGTGATGGTCCGACGAGAGCGAACGAAGGCGCGGGTCGCGTCGCAGCATGGCGGGGCTCGAGGGTGGGAGCGCGCAGCCGAAAGAGCAATGCAAAGCGGGCACGGAGAGGAGCGCGTCACGCTAGCCGCGGCTCGCGGCGTGCCGGCGGCGGCGCTACAAGGGAGCGATGCACGGCTGGGAGAGGCAGTTCGCCGGCAGGCGCGCGCTGCTCGTCGAGGACAACGCCGTCGCCCGCAAGGTCGGGTCGCTCATCCTGCAGAAGCTCGGCTTCGAGGTCGTCGTGGCCGAGGACGGCGACGAGGCGATCGCACGCGTGAACGAGGCGGCGGGGGCGTACGACGTCGTGCTCATGGACGTGAACATGCCGCGGCGCGACGGCCTGTCGGCGACACGGGCCATTCGGGAGCGCTTCGCCAGCGGCGCGCTGCCCATCGTGGCGATGACGGCGAGCGACTTCGACGCCGATCGCGACGCGTGCCTCGATGCGGGGATGAACGTCTTCGTCGGCAAGCCCCTCGAGCTCGACGAGCTCGTCGCGGCGCTCGCCGCGCTGATCTCGAAGGCCGATCGCTGAGCGAGCGCGTGCTCCGAGGCTCAGTCGCCGGCGTCGTCGTCGGCGTCGGCGGACGAGACGGGGGGCGCCGCCGGCGTGCGCACCGACGACGACGCGAGCCCGAACCCGCCGGTGGCCCGCACGCCGACGACGGCGTCGCACCACTCGCGCACCCTTGCGCGCGCGGGGGGCGGCCAGCCCGCCGCGTCGAAGCGCGCGAGCAGCTGCGCGGCGTGATCGCCCATGCGGCGCGGATCGGCGAAGACGCGCTGCGCCTCGCCGATCGCCTCGGCGGCCCCTTCTGAATCCCCTTGGCTCGCGAGCACCCACGCGCGCACGAGGTGGCGATGCTGCTGCGGCTCCGCCTCGGACGTCTCGATCGCGTCGCAGGCCGCGAGCTCGTCGGCGGCGGCGTCGACCTCCCCGCGCACGAGCGCCTCCTGCGCGAGCAAGAGCCTCGACTCGACGATCCCCCACGGATCGCCGAGCTTCTCGAAGAGATCGAGCGCCGCGTGGGCGTGGCGAGCGGCGGCGGGGGCGTCTTCGCGATCGATCTCGATCATCGCGAGCAGGCGCTCGCACGCCGCGAGCCCGCGCGGGGTCTCGAGCGCGCGCAGCGCGTCGCGCGTCGCCACGATGCGCGCGTGCGCGGCCTCGAGCTCGCCGCTGCGGTGCTCGGCGTGCGCCAGCGCCACGTCGACCTGCGAGAGCCCGAGCCGATAGCCGATGCCGTCGAACTCCGTGCGCGCCTCGGAGAGCAGCTCGCGCGCCTTGGCGAACCCCCCTTCGGCGAGCTCGATGAGGCCGAGCAAGAGCAGGCACTGCGCGCGGCCGAGCGGCTCGCCGAGCGCGCGAAAGCGCCGCGCCCCGCGGTGCAGGGCGTCGCGCGCGGAGACGTAGTCGCCGATCAGGTAGTCGATCTCGCCGATGACGACCTCGCACGAGGCGCGCCCGGCGTCGTCGTCGAGCCGATCGAAGGTCGCGAGCGCGCGCGCGACGTTCTGGCGCCCCTCGAGCGCGGCGCCCTGCTCGGAGTCGATGTGCCCGAGCAGCCGCAGCGTGTGGGCCTCGCACGCCTCCTCGCCGAGCGTGGAGAAGGCGCGCCGCGCCTTCAGGGCGGCCTCGCGGGCCTCGTCGAAGCGCCCCGCGTGCCGCAGCGCCTCGGCGCGCCAACGCTGGTGCTTGGCCGCCCATCGCGGCGATGGCGGGGGCGGCGTGAGCGAGGTCGGGCGCTGCGCCGCGCGAGCCGCCTCGTCGGTCTCCCCTTCGGCCGCCTCGCGCCCGGCCGCGACGTCGAGCGGCCGCAGATCGAGCAGCGCGAGATCCTCGAGCGTGCGCGAGGCGTCTCGCACCCGGCTCCAGGCGGTCTCGACGTAATCGAGCAGGAGCTCCGCGGCCGGATCGGCGTCGCCCGCGCGCAAGAGGTTGAGCACGCGGTGGCGCACCACGCGCCTCGTGCCCGCGAGCGGATGGCTCGCGAGCGCCGTGGCCGCTGCGCGCAAGATGTCGCGCGCGTCGGGGCGCGCCGCGAGGCGCAAGAGCAGGTGCTCTTGCAACAGCGCGTGGGGGAAGCGGAAGCGATCCTCGGTCGTGGCGATGAGGATCTGCGCCCGCTGGAGCGCGTCGATCGCGCGCGCGACCTCGACGCCGAAGCCGCCGAGCCCGACGACCATGCCGACGAGCCCGCGCAGCACGTCGCCGCGGAACTCCGCGCCGAGCGCCGCCGCCGCCTCCGCCGACGTGACGTGACGCGGATCGAGCGCCCGCAGCCGATCGTCCCACAGCTCCGCGGTGGTCGTCGCGCGCCCCTGCAGCGCCTCGTCGCGCACGCGGTAGGCGCCGCCGGCGAGCTCGAGGCCGCCCTGCGCGGCCCACGCGTGCAGCAGCTGCAGCGCGAAGAGCGGGTTGCCCTTGCTGCGCTCGGTCGCCTCGTTGAGCGCGCGCTCGTCGAGCGGCAGCGCCGCGCGCAAGAGCGCGTGCGTGTCGGAGGCCTCGAGCGGCCCGACGATGAAGCGCGGCCCGCCGAAGGCGCGGCGCATCAGCTCGAGCCGCCGATCGACGTCGCTGTCGGGGAGCGTCGCCTCGAGGCGCGCCGTGGCGACCAGCATCCACCGCAGGCTCGGCGCGTCGCGACGGAGCTTGAGCAGGCCGTCGATCGTGCTGGGCGGCGCGAGGTGGAAGTCGTCGAGGAAGAGCAGAATCGGGCGTTGCTTGCCGATGCGCTCGAGCACGCGGCGGATGACCAGCCAGCGCAGCTCCGGCTCGTCGAGCGTGAAGCGCTTGCCCGTCGGCCCGAGCGGCGCGCGCTCGCGGCGTCGTCGCTCGCGGCCCGACGGCGGCGCGGCCGGCCCCGAAGAGGCCCCCGCGCTCGGCTCGTACGACGAAGGGCGCAGCCACTCGGCGGTCGCGGCGACCCAGGTCATCCCCTCGTCGTCGTCCTTGTCGATCTCCCAGACGTTGATGAGCGCCTGCTCGACGAGGATGCGATCGACGCGCTCGAGCCCGAAGTGCGCGAGGATCGCGCCGTTGAGGCCGTCTTGGGGCCCGTTGAGGCGCCGATAGCGCGCGCGCAGGGGCACCATCTTCCCCCCCTCGTGCACGCGCTCGCAGAGCCACTCCACGATGCGGCTCTTGCCGACGCCGGCCTCGCCGAGCAGCAGCCCCATGCGCGCGTTCG
>JAJXTK010000321.1 GCA_021783935.1 Myxococcales bacterium
CGAGCCGCCGTGGTCGGTGACGATGCGGTGCACGATCGCGAGGCCCAGGCCGGTGCCGTGCGGCTTGGTCGAGAAGAACGCGTCGAAGATGGGGGCGGCCGGGTCGGCGAGGCCGGGGCCGTCGTCTTCGACCTCGAGCACCAGCTCGTGCGGCTTGCGCCGCGCGCGGAGCACGACGTGCCCGCCGCCCATCGGGCCGACGGCCTCGATCGCGTTCTGGAGCAGGTTCAACAGGACCTGCTCGATCTTGGCGCCGTCGATGTCGAGGGCGACGTCGGCGACCGGCAGCTGCAGCGACACGGTCGCGCGCGCGGCGTTCGCCTGCGGTCCGACCAGCTGCACGGTGCGCTCGCAGAGGGCCCGCAGCGAGTGCTGCCGCAGGTCGAGGGGGCGCGGGCGGGCGAAGTCGAGGAACTCGTTGACCAGCTGCGACAGGCGCTTGATCTCGTCGTCGACGACGCGCACGGCCTCGAGCACGTCCTCCTGGTGGATGCCCGCCTTCTTCAGCGAGCGCTCGAGGAAGGTGACGTGGAGCTGGGCGCCGTTGAGCGGGTTTCTGATCTCGTGCGCGAGGCCGGCGGCGAGCGCGCCGACGGCGGCGAGCTTCTCGGACTGGCGCATCCGCTCGCCCATCGCGATCTCGTCGGTGATGTCGTACGCGTAGACGAACAGCGCGACGTCGCCCGGCTCGAGATCGTCGACGCGCGCGAGCTGCAGCGAGACCTTGCGGATCTTGCCGGCGCGCGTGAGCAGGTCGGCGCGCAAGGTCTCGTGGCCGCGCCCCCGGCCGCTCAGCTCGCGCTCGATCGCCTCGGCGGTCGGACGCGCCGTCTCGGCGAAGAGCAGATCGGCGAAGCTGCGGCCGAGCGCCTCGTCGCGGGCGAAGCCGGTCACGCGCTCCGCCTCGCGGTTGAAGAGGCGCACCGAGCCGCTCGCATCGAGCCCCACGAGCATGAACGACGCGAGGTCGACGGCGTGGACGTAGCGCCGCTCGCTGCTCACGAGCGCGCGACCGCGCAGGTCGGCCTCCATGCGATCGAGCCGGCGAATGCGATCGATGACGTCGTCGTGGTAGGTCTGGAGCATCACGCCGAGCTCGACGTGGA
Source organism: Myxococcales bacterium (assembly GCA_021783935.1). Lineage (GTDB taxonomy): Bacteria > Myxococcota_A > Polyangia > Polyangiales > JADJMO01 > CAIXWQ01. The sequence continues at coordinate 1,107 of JAJXTK010000321.1, forward strand.
GCGCCTTGGCCAGCGCGCCGCGCGCCGCCGCCCGCTTCGGCTCGGGGATGCGCTCCTCGACGATGTCGTCGAATTCGGCGCGCAGCACCGCCATGGCGGCGAAGACGTACCGCTGCGGCAGGCCGACCTGGACGTGGACGCGCCCCACCTTGGCGGTCTCGGCGAAGTAGGCGTCGTCGCGCGGCGCCGTGAAGAAGCGGTGGAGCCAGCGCACCATCGAGCGGTGCAGCCGCTCGACCTGCGCCTCGTCGCGCAGCACGGCGTGCGCCCCCTCATGCTCGCGCGTGCGCTCGTAGAACAGCGTGGCGATGCGCTCGTAGCGATCGCGACCATGCTCGTGCAGCAGGGCCAGCGCGCGCAGATCCTCCTCGCCGAAGCGGACGTAGCGCAGCAGCTCGGCGTGCATCGACTCGTCGAAGTCGGGGCCGTCGATCGCAGCGAGGCTCATGCCTGAGGGCGAGGCGGTCACCGGAGCTCGGCCCCTTCGACGTTGCCCTCGATGCCCGCCGCGAGCTCGCTGAGCTCGTCGGCGAGCAGCACGGTGAGATCGTCGGCCGAGACGAGGCCGGTGAGCCGCCCCTGCTCGTCGACGATGGGGATCCGGCGCACGCCGCTCTTGCGCAGCAGCGCGATCGCCGAGTCGAGGGACGAGTCGCGCACGATGCTGATCGGATCGGGGCTCATGACGGCGGAGACGGGGGTGGACGCGTCGAGGGCGCTGGCGACGACGCGCGTGGCGAGATCGCGGTCGGTGACGACGCCGACCGGCTTGTGGTCGACCGCGACGACGACGAGGCCGACGTGCTCGTCACGCATGCGCCGAGCGACCTCCCGGACCGGCTCGTGCGGCGCGGCCTCGATCGTTCGCCGCTCGAAGCGATTGAGCATGGGTCTTTCGATTGCACCCGTCGCGCCAGAGGCGCCGACCCCGCTCGTGTGCGGCCCCCGCGGCAAACAGCCCGCGGGCGATCCGCGCAGCCTTGCGCGTTCGCGCAGAAATTGCGCGAACTGGCACAGCGCCCGGCGCGCACGAAGGGACGCTGCGAGCACCACCGAGGCGCCCGCCCATTCCGGCGGGGGGAGATCGTGGGGAGAATGCGCCCATGCCGCGCCCGAACCCGTACCGCGTCGAGCGGTTCATGACCCCGCACCCGCACACCATCGGCATGGATCAGCCGCTCGCGAAGGCGCACGACATGATGCGCTCGCACCAGATCCGCCACTTGCCGGTGCTCCACGGCGGCAAGCTGGTCGGGATCGTCACCCAGCGCGATCTGCACCTGATGGAGACCTTCGGCTCGATCGATCAGGAGAAGGTCACGGTCGAAGAGGCGATGACCGCGGAGGTCTACGTCGTCGAGCCGGCGACGCACCTCGCCGACGTCGGTCGCACGATGGCCGAGCATCGCTTCGGCTCGGCGGTCGTCATGCAAGCGGGCAAGGTCGTCGGCGTGTTCACGATGGTCGACGCCGCGCGCGCGCTCTCGGAGGTGCTGACGACGGGCGCGCCCGAGGAGGAGGCGCGCGACCTCGCGTCGGTCGCCGAGCCCGAGGTCGCGGTGCGCGCGCCCAAGGCCCACCCAGCGCCGAGCGCGCGGGCGACCGCGCAGAAGAGGCCCGCGGCGAAGAAGCCGACCAAGAAGAAGGCCGCGACCAAGAAGGCGGCAAAGCGGCCCGCGAAGAAGGCCAAGCCGCGCCGCGCCGGCCGCTGACGCGCCACGCGCGAGCCCAGGCAAGCCATGGATCTCGGTCTCTCGGGGCGCGTCGCGTTCGTGGCGGCGGCGAGCAAGGGGCTCGGCAAGGCCGCCGCGCTCGCGCTCTCGGCGGAGGGGATGAAGGTCGTCGTGGCGGCGCGCGGCGAGGCGACGCTGCGCGCGGCGGCGCAGGAGATCGCGACGCAGACGGGCGGCGAGGTCGAGGCGGTGGCGTGCGAGCTGCTCGATGGCGCCGCGATCGAGGCGGCGATCGCGGCGACTGTGCGGCGCTTCGGCCGGCTCGACGTGCTGGTCGCGAACGGCGGCGGGCCGCGCCCCGGCGGCTTCGAGGCGCTCGGCGAGGACGACTGGCGGCACGCCATCGACGGGACGCTCCTTTCGACGGTTCGCCTCGTCCGCGCGGCGCTGCCGCACCTGCGCGCCTCGAAGCGAGGTCGCGTCATCGTGATCACCTCGACGTCGACCAGGGAGCCGATCGCGGGCCTGCTGCTCTCGAACGTGATGCGGCCGGCGATCGTCGGGCTCTGCAAGACGCTCGCGCGCGAGCTCGGCCCCGACGGCATCACGGTGAACAACGTCGCGCCGGGGAGCTTCGACACCGACCGCATGACGGCGGTGCTCACGCACACGGCGCAGACGCACGGGATCACCGAGGTCGAGGCGCGCGCGCGCACCGAGGCGTCGATCCCGCTCGGCCGCCTCGGGCGCGCGGAGGAGCTCGCCGCGGCCATCGCGTTCTTGGCGAGCGAGCGCGCGAGCTACGTGAGCGGGCAGACGCTCCTCGTCGACGGCGGGCGCACCGGCGCCTATTGAGCCTCCTCACCGCCGCACGAGCCACACGATCCCGAGCAGCGCCAGCGCCAAGCACGCGCCGACGAAGGCCCACCACGCCCGCCCGACGTTGGGCGAGAGGCTCGAGGCGCGCGAGGGGTTGGCCGACGTCGACTTCACGCCGACGCGCGCGTCGGGGTTTCGGGGGTTGATCGACGCCGCCGTCCGGTAGTCGCGCAGCGCCTCGCGGATGCGCCCCGCGCGCTCGAGGATCTTCGCGCGGAGCACGAAGAGGGCGTCGTCGCGCCCCGCGTCCGCGATGGCCGAGTCGAGCAGCGCGAGGGCTCGCTTGAGGTTGTTCGGCGAGCGCTCGACGAGGACGGTGCCGAGCAGCGCGCGGTGCTCCGGCGGCCCCGGATCGCGCTCGACCGCACGCAGGGCCAGGATCTCCGCCTCCTCCCAGCGCTGCGCGCGCGCGAGGGCGGCGGCCTCCTTGAAGTCTTCGGCCGCGCCGACCGCGCGGATCACCTGGCTCGTCCGCAGCTTGTCCATCCCCGTGTTCAGGGACGAGTCGCGGAGCGAGGCCACCGCCTCGGGCGCGGGGAGGGCGACGGCGAGCGGCCAGCGATCGTCGCCGACGTCGAGGTGGCGGGTGACGACGAACGAGTAGAGCAGCGCGCGCACCACGTTCATCGGCGCGCGCGCGACGCGGACGAGCCCCGCGTAGGTGATCCGCTGGCCGTGCTCGATGCGATCGACGATTTCACGCTCCGCCTCGTCGAGGTCGAAGCGGCGCGGCGTGGCGCTCGGGTGGAAGACCACCTCGCGATCGGCGAGCGGATCGAGCAGCGCCTCGATCGGCCCCTTGGCCGGCCACGCGCGCACGATGGCGTGCAGCCCGGCGAGCGGGTCGCACACCGCGGCGTTGGTCGGCGGGCCGTCCTCGAGCAGGTCGGCGTTCGCGTGGAACTCGTAGCGCGTCGCGTCGGGGAGCGCCGCGAGCGAGCGCAGGCGAACGAGCACCTGCTGCCGCAGCGCCTCGAGCAGCACGCGGCGATCGATCACGCGCTCGTTGACGAGCTGGGCGCCGAGCCTCGCCTTGGCGAGCCCCGCGCGGGCGAGCGCCGACTCGAGGTCGACGTTGGCGATGACGCCGAAGCGCACGAGCATCTCGCCGAGCGGCGCGATGACCTTGGAGGTGCGCGCGCGCGTCGGCGCCCCCCCCGCGAACACGATGACGTCGACTTCGCCCTCTCTGGGCATCAGGGCGAGCGAGCCGCTGAGCTCGTGCTCCATGATGTGCAGCGCGAGCGAGGGGAGCGGAGAGGTCGCGAGCGTCCCCGTCGGCGGCGGACCAGGCGCGGCGGCGCCCGCGATCGAGGATCCCGACCGGTGCCCCACCCCCTGGCTGACGCGCTCGCTGCTCAACGTTCCCCTGGATGCGATCGGCCGACGCGGTGGGCCCGCGCTCAACGGGACCTGCGGTTGTCGAGGATCTTCACGAACGACCGCCCGCGCAGCTCCTCGAGCGTCACGCCGGTGACCAGCGCCTCCTGCTCGGTCAGCGCGCCGCAGTTCACCCCGCGCAGGAAGTAGTTCAGCAGCCCCTGCCCCGTGGCGGCGTCGTCGAAGACGTCCCCGTGGAGGGTGGCCTGCGCGGCCTTCTGGATGAAGTTCTTCAGGCGCTCGGTCGCGGCGTCGAGGCTCTCGAGGAAGAAGGCGTAGACGGCGCCGTAGCGGATCGGCAGCTGCGCGGGGTTGAGGTCCCACCCCTGGTAGAAGCCCCCTTCGAGCGAGTGACGGATGTTGTCGTAGTGGAGCTTCCACGCGCGGTGCACGACGGCCCGGTTGTCCGCCAGCTGCTCGGGCGTGAGCGCGGGGCCGTCCTTCGGCGTCTTGTGCGGACCGATCGGCATCGTCGTGGTCGCGCCGTCGCTCATCGCGATGCCGGTGCCCGCGAAGGCGACCTGCATCATGTGCTTGGCGAAGTCGCAGGCCGGGTGCTGCATCGACTGGTAGGCCGCCGTGATGTTGCACGTGGCGGTGTAGTCGTACGTCCCGAAGTGCGCCGACGCGACGCGCCCCTTGGCGGCCCGCAGCAAGAGCGGGAGCGTGGAGCTGCCGTCGGCGCCCACGATCGCCTGCGTCGCCTCGATCATGATCTCGGAGCGCAGCGCCCCCGCGGCGAGGCCGAGCTTCGGCTCGAGGAGCTCGAAGAGCTCGGTGAGCGCCGCGATCTGCGCCGGGATCTGCACCTTCGGCAGCGTGACGACGAAGTTGTCGGGGAGCTCGCCGCCCGTCTCGCCGACGAGCGTGGTGAGGAAGATGTCGAGCGAGCGCACCGCGCGCTCGCGCAGCTCCTCGGTGAAGGGCTTGATGCGCACGCCGACGAAGGGGGGAAGCGCGCGGGCGGCGAGCCCCTTGGCGACCTCCCTCGCCGCCTGCGCGACGTGAGCGTCCTCTTCGTCGTCGGGCCGGTTGCCGTAGCCGTCTTCGAAGTCGATGCGGAAATCTTCGATCGGCTCGGCCTTCAGCTTCGCGACGACGCGGCGGTGGACGGTCCACGCGAACCACGCGGGCTCGTCGACGCGGCGCACCGAGTCGGGGTCCTTGGCGAGGCGCGCGGCGAGATCGTCGACGGCCACCTTGGACGTCGGCAGAGAGGCGCTGCCGTGCAGGCCCAGCGCCTTGGCGAACGTGACGAAGTCGGGCGCGTGCTCGTCGAGCGCCTTGAGCGCGATGCCGCCGAGCTTCTTCGGCAGCTGCGCCGAGAAGAGGTGGCCGCCGCCATAGACGGTGTGCACCGCCTGGCGATTGCCCCCCTCGCCCGGGTAGTGGCGCGCGAAGTCGAGATTGGCGGCGCGCAGGCGCTCGAGCGTGCCGTGGGTCGCGTCCGCGGTCAGGGTGGTCTTGAAGGTCACGAGCAACTTCGCCGTCCGGCTGCGCCCGCCCGACGCGGGGGACGCCAGATCTGCGGTTAGTGGGTATTTCGCCCGGCGGGAAGGGCGTCGACGCGACGCGGCGCCCGACCGACGCCTCGTCCGTGAGCGCGAGCGCCACCGGTGCGCTGCCGCCGCGACCGATCGGCGCACCGGTGTCCTGCGCGCGCGCCTGACCTACGGTCATCGACGTGGCCGGCGCGCCCTCGTCCCACGCGAGCCTCGAGGTCTTCCACCCGCTGGTGCGCGCGTGGTTCGCCTCGGCGCTCGGCCCGCCCACGCGGGCGCAAGCGCTTTCGTGGGGCGCCATCGCGCGCGGCCCTTGCACGCTGCTCGCGGCGCCGACCGGCTCCGGCAAGACGCTCGCGGCGTTCCTGCACGCGATCGACCGGCTCGCGTTCGCGGCGCCGCCTGCCGCGAAGCACCGCTGCCGGGTGCTGTACGTCTCGCCGCTCAAGGCCTTGGCGGTCGACGTCGAGCGCAACCTGCGCGCGCCCATCGCGGGCATCCTCGAGGCCGGACGGCGCGCGGGGATCGAGGTGCTCGAGCCCATCGTCGCCGTGCGCACCGGCGACACCGACCCCCGCGCGCGCGCGAGGATGCTGCGCGCGCCGCCCGACGTGCTCATCACGACCCCCGAGTCGCTCTACCTGCTGCTGACGAGCGCCGCGTCGGCCACGCTCGCGAGCGTCGACGCCGTCATCGTGGACGAGATCCACGCGCTGGTGCCGACCAAGCGCGGGGCGCACCTCACGCTGTCGCTCGAGCGCCTCGAGGCGCTGCGCGCGATCGCGCGACCCG
>JAJXTK010000322.1 GCA_021783935.1 Myxococcales bacterium
TTCGAGCTCGACGAGGCGACGCTGCGCGCGGCGCTCGCGGCGCTCCCGCGACGGCTCGTCGAGTGCGGCGCGGCCGCCGTCGGCGAGTGCGGCTGCGACGGCGACTACCCCGAGCGCGATCGCCAGCTCGTCGTGCTCCGGGCGCACCTCGAGATCGCGCGCGAGCTCGGGCTGCCGCTGTCGCTGCACGTCTTCGGTCGCGGCGCGCACGCGGCGGCGCTGTCGGTGCTTCGGGCGGTCGGCCCGCTCGACGCGGGGGGGGCGGTGCACGGCTACTCGGGCTCGGGCGAGCTCGTGCGCGAGTACGTCCGCCTCGGCCTCTCGATCTCGTTCGCGGGGGCGATCACGCGCTCGAACGCGCGCAGGCCGCTCCTCGCCGCGCGCGCCGTGCCGCTCGACTTCCTGCTCGTCGAGACCGACGCGCCCTTCCAGCCGACCGGCCCCGACGCCCGCGATCGCGACGCTGGCGAGCCCGAGGATCTTCCGTCGGTGCTCGCGGCCCTGGCCGTTGCGCGCGACGAGGACCCCGCGACGCTAGCCGGGGCGACGACGCGCAACGCGCTGCGCACCTTCCCGGGGTTGACGCCGACCTCTGCCGCGTCTGCTCGTCCGAGTGCCGGCTGACCGGCGCGGATTTCCGGCGCCGGCACAACGATCGCGTGTCGCCGGAGCGCCGACCACGGCCGTGGCGGCGTGCGCGGCCTCGTGTCACGTATCGGCACGCGTTCGCGGGCCGCGACAGAGCCCACGAGGGAGCCGATGCGTCGCTGGTGCCTGCCGTCCTTGCTCGCGCTTTCGAGCACGCTCGTCGCGGGCTGCGGCGGTGACGCCTCGCCCGCGCCGCTCGCGCGCTCGTCGGCGGCGATCATCGGCGGCGTGCTCGACGACAGCGCGAACGACGACGTCGTGCTGGTGCAGATCGACCTCGGCGGGGGCAACGCCAGCAACTGCACGGGCACCTTGATCGCCCACGAGGTCGTCCTCACCGCGCGCCACTGCGTCACGGCGGTCGGCGCCGGCTACGACCTCGGCGCCGACGTCGCTCCGTCGACCATCGCCGTCTGGCTCGGGGCGACCCCCCTCGGCGCGCCCGACGCCTACGGCGCGAAGCTCGTCCACGACGGCGCGACCAACCTCCACGATCACGATCTCGCGCTGGTCGTCCTGGATCGGCGCATCGGCACGCAGCTCTCGCCGCTGCGCCTCGGCGCCCCGCCGACGCGAGGAGAGACGGTGAAGGTCGTCGGCTACGGGCTCACGCAAGCCGACACGACGCTCCCCTCTGCGCCGCACCAGCGCTATCGGCGCGACGGCCTGTCGATCGCCGAGCTCGGACCGGGGGCCTTCCAAGCGCCGATCGGCTACGACCTCGGTTCGAACGAGCTCGCGGTCGGCGAGTCGATCTGCGAAGGGGACAGCGGCGGGCCGCTCCAGGACGAAGCGAGCGGCGCGCTCGTCGGCGTGACCTCGCGCGGCGGCAACGGGCAGCCCTCGAGCCCCTACCCCTTCTCTGGGTGCACGGGCTCCAACGCCATGAACACGTTCACGCGCGTCGACGCGTTCGCGACGCTCATCGGCGACACGATCCGCAGCGTCGGCGAGGAGCCCTGGCTCGAGGGGTCGCCCGAGCCCGCGGCGCCGGCGGGCTCGCCCATGGGGGGCGCCTGCGTGGGCATCGGCGACTGCGCTCCTCACCTCGCGTGCATCGCGCACGACGGGGCCGGTGTCTGCTCGACGTCGTGTCGTACCGCGCCGTGTCCCAGCGGCTTCGACTGCACCGCGGGGTTCTGCTTCGCGCCCGCGGGCGCCCAGGCCGACGCCGGCGTCGACGCGCCCCCGAGCGCGCCCCCGCCGCGCGGGTGCGCCCTCGAGCGCCGATCGTCCTCCGCCCCTTCATCGCGCGCGATCTTCGGCGCGTCGCTCGTTCTCTGCTTCGCCGGCCTCGCGCGCCGACGCCTTCGCGCGTAGGCCCATCGTCGTCTCACCGTCCCTTCGCCCTGCCAAAGAGGAATCCCATGCCCCGCTCGATCTCGACGCTCGCCCCGCTCGCCATGTTCGCCGCCCTCGCCACCGCCTGCGGCTCCAACGGCCAGCAGGCGCTGGGCCAGACCGGCGAGCCGATCATCAACGGGCAGCCGAGCACCAGCGACCAGGACTACGCGGTCGGCATCGCGATCCTCGACAGCAGCGGCCAGCTGATGGCGGCCTGCTCCGGGAGCCTCGTCGCCGAGAACCTCGTGCTCACGGCGCGCCACTGCGTCTCGCAGATCGTCAACGAGTCGGCCGGGGTCGCGTGCACGCAGCAGGGCACGGCGATCGGCGCAGGCGGCGCGGTCGGCGCGGACTACAAGCCGACGCAGCTCGCCATCATGATGGGCGCGACGATTCAATTTTCGAACGGCTACACGCCGAAGTTCGCGGCCAAGGGGCAGCAGATCTTCCACACCGCGGTCAACAACCTCTGCGACAACGACATCGCGTTGATCCTCCTCGACCAGAAGATCGCGGGGGCGAAGCTCGCGAAGCTGCGCCTGAGCTCGCCGCCGGTGCAGGGGGAGCTCATCACCGCCATCGGCTGGGGCGTCGCCAACAACACGACCTCGCAGATGCCCGAGCGCCGCTACCGCGCCGACATCCCCGTCGTGAAGGTCGGCCCGGCGAGCCTCGGCGCGTATGGCGGCATGGGCCCGAACGAGTTCGAAATCGGCGAGGGGATCTGCTCCGGCGACAGCGGCGGCCCGGCGGTCGCGCAGTCGACGGGCGCGGTGATCGGCGTCGTCTCGCGTGGCGGCAACGGCGACCCCAACGCCAACCCGAACGATCCGTCCACCCAATGCGTCAACACGCAGAGCGGCGGCATCAGCTACACGGCGTTCAACTTCTACACGCGCGTCGACGGCTTCAGCGATCTGCTCTCGACCGCGTTCGCCGCGGCGGGTACCGATCCGTGGCTCGAAGGGGGCCCCGATCCGCGCCTGTCGAAGTTCGGCGACGGGTGCACCGACTCGAGCCAGTGCCAGTCGAACGTGTGCATCGGCGTCGGCACCGTCTCGCAGTGCTCGCAGACCTGCGACGGCTCGACCCCGTGCCCCACTGGCTACTCCTGCGTGACCTCCGGCAGCCAGCAGGTGTGCGCGCCGACCAACGCGCTCTCGACCACCTCCTCGGGCGGCTGCGCCGTCTCGCCTCAGAGCGGCGGGCGCGGGGCGCTCGGCTTCGGCATCGGCCTTCTCGGCCTCGCGCTCGTGGGCGTCGCGCGCCGCCGTCGCTGATCGGCGCCTCGCCGAGACTCTCCAAGGCCGAGGCGCCGCGGCCTTCGCTCGCCCTGCGCCGCGCGTCACTCCTGATCGAAGGGCACGACCTCGACGCCGGCGAGGCGCGCGATCGCAGCCTCGATCGGCGACTGGATCGCCGAGGCGGTGCCGACCACCACGATCCGCAAGTCCTCCGCCGACAGTCGCGCCCGCAGCGCGGCGTTGGCTTCCTCGAGCGTCACGGCGCGGACGCGCTCGACGTAGCGCGTGTGGTAGTCGCTCGGCAGCGAGTAGATCTCCTCGTCGACCCGCTGCCGCGCGCGCTTGTAGGCCGTGTCGACGTCGAACGCGTACGACTCGGCGAGGAACTCCTTGGCGAAATCGAGCTCCAGCTGCGTGATCCCCTCGGCGATGAGCCGCTCGAGCAGCTCGAGCTCGAGCGCGATGCACGGCCCGGCGTCGGTCGCCGCGGGGAAGGTCCACATCGAGAACGCCTCGCGACGTCGATCGATCGGCAGCCTGCTGTAGGCGCCGTACGACCAGCCGCGCTTGCTGCGCACCTCGGCCATCAGCCGCGCGGTGAACGTGCCGCCGAAGACGGTGTTCGCGACGTGCAAGGCGAAGTGATCCGGGTCGTCGGGCTTGGTGCCCATGCCGCCGACGAGGACCTGCGTTTGCGAGCGCGCGGGCTTGTCGACGAGCAGCAGCCGACGCCCGCGGATCGGCGCGGGCTCCGGGGTCGGATCGGGCAGCGCGTCCCCCTTCGGGAGCGAGGCCGCCAGCGGCAAGATCAGCGCGCGCACCTCCTGCTCGGTGACGTCGCCCGAGATGCCGAGCACGAGGTTGCCACGGACGAAGTGCGCGGCGTGGAACGCCACGATGTCGTCGCGCGTGACCGCGGGGATCGACGTCGTCGTCGCGCGACGCCCATAGGGGTGCGCGCCGAAGAGCGCCCTGCGGAAGAAGGCGCCCGCGAGCGAGCGATCGGAGTCGCGCGCCTCGATGATCTCGGCGACGGACTCGCGCTGCAGGCGCGCAAGCTCGTCGGCGGGGAAGGTCGGCTTCGCGAGGAGCGCGACGAGCAGCTCCATGAACGGCGCGAGGTTGCGCCGGATGACCTGGGCGTGGACGGTGATCGTGGCCGGCGAGGCGTCGACGCCGATCTCCCCGCCGTAGCGGTCGATCGTCTGCTCGATGCGATCGCTGCTCCACCCCGCGGCGCCGCGCCGGAGCATCCGCACGAACAGGCGCGCGAGCCCCGTCTTCGCGGGCGGATCGAAGGCGCTGCCGGTGCGAAACGAGATCGACATGTCGACGAGCGGCAGGTCGTGGCTCTCTTCGAGGAAGGCGATGGCGCCGTCGCCGGCGTCGATGCGCAGCGGGCGCGGGCTCGCGTGGCTCATCGCAGCGCTCCCTTCGGCGCGCGCGCGTAGGCGCCGTCGGCCCCCTCGTCCTCCCCGCCCTCGCCCTCACCCTCGCCCTCTTCGCCGTCGCCGCCGCCGACGCTGCCGTCGGGGAGCACGTGGATCGACGTCCGTCGCCGGGGATCGATCCACTGCCGCGCGGCGGCGAGCACCTCCGCCGCGGTGAGATCGCGATAGGCCGACAGGCGCGCGAAGCCGGCGCCCGGATCGCCGAGCACGAGCTCGTAGAAGCCGATCTGCTCCGCCTTGCCGGACACCGTCTCCATCCCCTGCAAGAAGGCGAGCTCGAGCCGGCTCTTCGCCTTCTCGAGCTCCTCGGCGGGGACCTCGCCCGCGCGGATCTCGTCGAAGAGCCCCCCGAGCGCCCCTTCGAGCTCCGCGGCCGAGTGCCCTTCGCGCGCGCTCAGGTACATCTCCCAGAGCCCCGGCTCGGCGAAGGTGCCGACCCAGCCGCGGAGGTCGGTCGCGAGCTCGCGCTCCTTGACGAGCGCGCGATACACGCGCGAGGAGCGCCCCCCGAAGAGGATCTCGTTGAGCACCGTGAGCGCGACGTGCTCGCGCGCGTCGAGCGCCGGGCACTTGTAGCCGAGCATCACCTTCTCGGTCGCCGTGGGCTTCGCGGCCTCGAGCCGACGCTCCGAGGTCTGCTCCGGCTCGCTGGGGTGCACGCGCGGGGGGATCGTCGACGCAGGGAGCGCGCCGTAGTGCCGCTGCACCATCGCGAGCGCCTCGCGCTCGGCGACGTCCCCGACGACGACGACGACCGCGTTGTTCGGCGCGTAGTAGGTCCGATAGAACGTCGCGCAGTCGTCGGTGGTGAAGCCCTGAATGTCCTCCATCCAGCCGATCGTCGGCCAGTGGTAGGGGTGCGCCGTGAACGCCGTCTTCCAGAGCAGCTCGCTGACGCTCCCCTCGACGTCGTCGTCGACGCGGTAGCGGCGCTCGTTGGCGACGACCTCCTTCTCGCTCGACACCTGCTTCTCGCGCAGCACGAGGTTCGCCATGCGATCGGCCTCGAGGCGCACCGCGACCTCGAGCTTCGAGGCGGGCAGATTCTCGTGGTAGTAGGTCCAGTCGAGCCACGTCGCGGCGTTCGACTCGGCGCCATTGCGCTCGAGGATGCGATCGAATTCACCTGCCGACAGGCTCTTCGTCTCGTTGAACATCAGGTGCTCGAACAGGTGCGCGAGCCCGGTCTTGCCCGGCTTCTCGTCGCGCGAGCCGACCCCGAACCACGTGTGGTAGCTCACGACCGGCGCGCCGCGATCGACGAGCACCAGCACGCGCAGCCCGTTGCCGAGCCGATAGCGCTGCACGCGCATCGCGGGGCCGAAGTGGGCCTCCCCCTGGTAGGCGAGCGTCGCGCCCGCGTCCTTGCCGGCGCTGAGGTCGCGGACGAGCGCCGCGCGCGAGGCGGCGGTCTCGACCAGGGGAGCGTTCGCGATGTCGGTCATCGAGGGTGAGCCTCTGCGGGGAACATGGGAACCTCACCCTAGCCCCTCTCCCTCCATGGGAGCGGGGAGCCAGACGCGAATCTCGTTCGCCCCTCTCCGAGCGCAGAGAGAGAGAACGGGGAGTCGAGAGGGGTGAGGTCTTCTACTTCGGCGGGCCGACCACGCGGTTGCGGCCGCCCGTCTTCGCCTCGTACAGGCGCTTGTCGGCGAGCGCCACCAGCGCGTCGCCCTCCGGCGGCTGGGCGATCTCCGCGACCGTCGCGACACCGAAGCTCGACGTCACGGGGATCGTGTGCCCCTCCCACGGCACCTGCAGCCGCTCGATGCCACGGCGGAGACGCTCGGCGAAGAGCACGCCGTTGACGCCGTCGATGCCGCGAGCGAGCAGCGCGAACTCCTCGCCGCCGACGCGCGCGAAGACGTCCTCGATGCGTATGACGCGCAGGATCGCCGACGAGATCGCGCGCAGCACGGCGTCGCCGCCGGGGTGGCCCCAGGTGTCGTTGATCTTCTTGAAGTGATCGATGTCGAACGTGATCAGCGACAGCTGCGTGCGGTGGCGCACGGCGTGGCCGATCTCGGAGCGCAGACGCTCGCCGAAGTGCTTGCGGTTGTAGGCGCGCGTCAGCGGATCGCGGTGGGCGCTCTCGTAGAGCTGCTGCTGCAGCCCGGCCTCGAGCTCGTCGTGGTAGTTGAAGCGGACGATCACCTCGGTGCCGATCTGGAGCTTGTCCCCCTCGGCGAGCTTGTGGAAATTGATGCGCTTCTCGTTGATCCAGGTGCCGTTGGTGCTCTTGAGATCCTCGGCGAGGAAGTCGTCGCCTTGGCGGACGATGCGCGCATGCCGCCGCGAGACGCCGTCGCTGTCGAGGTGGATCGTCGACTGCGGGCCGCGGCCGATGATGGTCTCGTCGTCTTCGAGCTGGAACATCTCGCCGGCGCGGCTCCCGGCGATGACCGTGAGATAGGCCTTCTTGGTCGAGCTCGCTGCCGCAGGACGGTAGGCCGGGGCGCCGACGATGGTGGCCCCCGCGCGCGTCGCCTCGACGTCCTCGTCTTGGTCCTCGGCGATGCGCGGCGGCGCCATCGACTGCAGGACGAAGTCGTTGCGGGCCGACGGGCCGGGCCGGCTCGGCGGCGCGAAGGCGCCGTTCGGGACCGGGACGTTCGACAGCTGCGGGAGCGG
>JAJXTK010000323.1 GCA_021783935.1 Myxococcales bacterium
AGGCTGTGGAGGCTCTCCAAGGCTGGCCGATCCTCTCCCGGGTCATGCCGCGATCTCCCGCGCGCTCGACCACAGCCTGCTGACGGTCACAGTTTGCGCAAGCCGTTCATCAACGGCCTGCAAGCGGCCGCAGGGACGTCCGGCGGCGGACGCGCGTCGACGACGCTCGCCGGCGCGCGAGGCGAGTGCGCTACCCTGGTCGCATGCGCTTGCCCGAGTACTCCACGCACGACGCGCTCTCGCTCGCCGACCTCGTGCACCGGCGGGAGGTCACGCCGCTCGAGCTCGTCGAGGCGTGCATCGAGCGCATCGAGCGCGTCGACGGGCGCATCTCGGCCATCGTCGCGCGCCTGTACGAACGCGCGCGTGAGGACGCGAACAAGCCCATCGGCGACGGCGCGTTTCGCGGCGTGCCGTTCCTGGTCAAGGATCTCGTGCAGCCGGTCGAGGGGGCGCCCTTCGTGCGCGGCAGCCGCTTCTTCGCCGACGACGTCGCCCGCGAGGACGGCGAGCTCATCAAGCGCTACCGACGCGCGGGGCTCTTGCTCGTCGCCAAGACCAAGACCCCCGAGCTCGGCCTCACGCCGTTCACGGAGCCCGCGCTGCAAGGGCCGGCGCGCAACCCCTGGAACCTCGACCACATCACCGGCGGCTCGAGCGGCGGGTCGGCGGCGTCCGTGGCCGCGGGCATCGTCCCGATGGCGCACGGCGGCGACGGCGGGGGCTCGATCCGCATCCCGGCCTCCTGCTGCGGCCTCTTCGGCCTCAAGCCCACGCGCGGTCGAACTCCGGCGCCGCCCGACGCCGGCGAAGGGTGGCTGGGGCTCGCGCTCGATCACGCGATCACGCGCTCGGTCCGCGACTCTGCAGCGCTGCTGGACGAGACGCTCGGCATGGGGCCGGGCGATCCCTACGACGCGCCCGCGACGCGCGGCCCCTTCCTCGCCGAGGTCGCGCGCGCGCCGGGCAAGCTGCGCATCGCGCTGTGCAAGGCGCCGCTGCTGCCCGCCGATCCGCACCCGGACGTGCTCGCCGCCGTCGACGACGCCGCCCAGCTCTGCGCCTCGCTCGGCCATCACGTCGAGGAGGCGGTGCCGCCGATCGACCCCGAGCAGGCCGCGGTGGATCTGATCACCGTGGTCGGCGTGGCCATGGCGACGGACATCGCCGCCGCCGAGGCCGAGAAGGGGCGTCGGGCGACCCGCGACGAGCTCGAGGTCACCAGCCGCGTCGTCGCGCTGCTCGGCGCGACGATCACCGGCGTGCGCCTCGAGCAGACGCGCCGCCGCATGCAGCAGCTCGGGCGCACCATGGCGCGCTTCTTCGAGAGCTACGACGTGCTGCTCACGCCGACGCTCGGCCTGCCGCCGCCGCGCGTCGGGGCGCTGCAGCCGCAGGGGCTCGAGGCGAAGGCGCAGGCGCTGATCGCCGACAGCAGCCTCTCGCCGGTGCTGCGCGTGCCGGGGCTCGTCGAGAAGATCGCGGCCAAGACCTACGGCTTCATCCCGTGGACCTCGCTCGCCAACGTCACGGGGCTCCCGTCGATGAGCGTTCCCTTGCACTGGAACGCCGCGGGCCTGCCGATCGGCAGCATGTTCACCGGCCGCGTCGGCGACGAGGCGACGCTCTTCCGGCTCGCGGGGCAGCTCGAGAAGGCGCGCCCGTGGTTCGACAGGCGCCCCGCGGTGCACGCCGACGGCTGATGCGTCCCAGCAGGCCGTTGAGAAGCGGCCTGCTAGGGCTGTCGCACGCAGATCGTCCCGACGTACGCGATGGCGGTGCACAGCGGCAGCGCTCCGCCGCAGTCGGCGTTGCCGCTGCACGCGCACGAGCAAACGAACGCGCCCGCGGGCCCCTCGACGCACACCGCGCTCGCGCAGTCGTTCCCGCTGCTGCACGCGTCGACGCCACACGCACCCGCCCCTCGCGCGCCCGTCTCGCAGAAGCAGCCCGTCGTATCGCTGCAAGCGCACCGCTCGCTCGCGGGGCAGTCGGCGTTGAACGAGCACGTCGCGTGCGACCCGCCCGCCTCGACCGCCGAGTCGCCGCCACCGCCATCCCCCACTTCGCCGCTCGCGTCGGCGACGGTGTCGTACGCGGCGTCAGAGGCCGCGGGCGACGTCGAGCCAGCGCCGCAGGCGGCGAGCGAGACGAGAGCGAAGAGACCGAGCGCGCGCATGGCTTTGGACCTACCCCGTCGACCGACGTCGTCGGCTCCCTACATGGGCGCCGCCGCGACGTCACGCGGGGTCTCACGCGGCGCAGGCTCGCTCGGGTGACGGGAGCTGCACCGGCGACGTTCGCGATCCACGCCGGGTCCCTCGGCGAGAGTGCACCTTGCGGAAGCAGCCCGACCCGCGGCCGCGCCAACCGTCGCTCGCGGTGTGTGCAGCCAGCACATCAAGCCAAAATAATATCAAGAAGCGGTTCAAAATGCGCCGCGCAAGCGACGTCCCGTCGAGGCACCACGCATGCAGAGGGATGCACCACCGCGCTGCCAGCAGAGCGCGACGGGAGGTTGCTCGTTCATGGAGACTTCGCACTCTGACCCGCGTTCCCAGCAGCTCGTCGAAACGCTCCCCGCGCCGCCGGCACGCCGCCCGCGCGGGTTCGCCGCGATGGACCCCGAAGAGCGCCGCCGCCTTGGCAGCAAGGGGGGCCGCACGGCGCACGAGCGTGGGACGGCGAACAAATTCACGCCGGAGTCGGCCAGCCTCGCCGGCCGCAAGCCGCACGAGAACGGCACTGCGCACCAGTGGACCAGCGAGGAGGCACGCGAGGCCGGCCGCAAGGGCGGCAGCGCGCTGCGCCGCCGTCGCCGGCTCGAGGCCGCGCCGCAGTCGGCGGCGACCTGACGCCACGTGACCAGGCGGCCATCGGCCGGCCGAACGGCGCGCTCACGGGCTTGCGAGCGCGCGCGGACACGTCCCGATCGCCACCTCCGGCGCGGGCAGCGCGAGCGCTCGGCTCGTCGCGAAGGGACTTCTCGGGTGAGAAGACTCCCTGCGAGCGTACGCTCGTCGAGCGCGAGATTCCCTGTCTGCGACTCCGGGAGCAATCATCCACAGGTAGTTCATATCCTGTGCAAAGACTCCCGAGGATGAGGGCGCCACGGCGAGCGTGGCACGGGGCCCGGCTCGCTCGGCGCGCTGGCCGGCGCTGTCGTCGCCGAGGCCTCGCGAGTGCGCCAACGACCCCAAATTGCACGCGGGCCGCGCATCGATCGCTCGACGCGCGGCCCGCCTGTCGTCGCGCCCGATCGCGCGCGCTCAGAGCTCCTTCGAGTGCTCGCCGAGGTACTCCGCGACGCCCGAGGGGCTCGCCTTCATGCCGGCCTTGCCCTTGGTCCAACCGGCCGGGCAGACCTCGCCGTGCTCCTCGGTGAACTGGAGCGCGTCGACCATGCGCAGCATCTCGTCGATGTTGCGGCCGAGCGGCAGGTTGTTGACGACCTGATGCTGCACGACGCCGCTCTTGTCGATCAGGAACGAGCCGCGAAAGGCGACCCCGCCCTCGCTCTCGACGTCGTAGGCCTTGGCGATCTCGTGCTTCACGTCGGCGACCATCGGGTAGCCGACCTTGCCGATGCCCCCCTTGTCGAGCGGCGTGTTCTTCCACGCGAGGTGGGTGAACTGCGAGTCGATCGACACGCCGATCACCTCGACGTTGCGCTTCTTGAACTCCTCGAGGCGGTGGTCGAAGGCGATCAGCTCCGACGGGCAGACGAACGTGAAGTCGAGCGGGTAGAAGAACACGACGGCGTACTTGCCCTTCGTGTGCTCCGAGAACGTGAGCTGCTTGAGCTCGTTGTTGCCGAAGACGGCCTGCGCGCTGAAATCGGGTGCTTTCTTGCCGACGAGAACTGCCATGAATCGCTCCTCCGTGGTGGAGGGCTGAACCTCCCATGAGGCGAGGGGCTCGTCGAGCACTCGCAAAGCGGAATCGCGCTGTATTTTCCGGCCGAAACCATCGGCGCCCTCCGCGCATCTGTCGACGATCGCGGGGCGTTGGATGGAGGCATCGGCGCGTCGGCGTCGCGTGCGAGGATCAGCGCGGGTAGCGCTCGCCGTAACCGCGGATCTTGAAGCGGGCGCCGTCACGCCGCAGCAGCAACAGGATCTCCTCGCCGAAGAGCACGTCGGCGCCGACCCGAGGCGTCGCGATCGGGACGCGCACGAGCGTCTCGTCGGCGCCCATCGTCGCGGGGCGCGTCGGTCGACCGGGGAGCCCCAGGTCTTCGACGCGATAGATCTCGACGTCCGACGGTCGATACATCTGGTCGACGTCGAGCGCGTCGAACGCGCCGGTGTGCAGGCGGCTCTGAAGCTCCCAGATCCAGCTCGCGCGAGGCCTGCCGCCGGCGCCCCCCTCGGGGGTGACGTCGACGACGTAGTCGTCCACGTCAGGCTCGAGCTGCTGCGCGCTGCGCGCGTGGAACGCGCGAAAGAGCCGGGCGACGAGCGCGAGCGCGACCTCGTCGGACACGGGCGGACGCAGCGTCGCGGCGGTGTCGCTCGACCTCGCGACGTCAGAGGGGCGCGGCAACGCGGTGGTCGGATCGGTGGGCACCACCGGCACGGCGCCGTCGCCGGGCGGCGTCCCGCGCGTTCGCAGCGGCGCGCCCGAGCACCCGACGCCGACGAGCGCGCCCGCAGCGACGAGCGCCCGCGCTAGGGGCGCTGACAGGCGTTCAGAAGGCTTCGACGATCGGAGCGGCATCGCGCGTCGCGGCGACGATCGCACGAGGCGGCAGCGCGGTCCACGCGGACGGCGGCGGCACCGAGTCGGCCGCCCGACGCACGATCTGCGACGCGCCGAAGTCTGACGCGAGCAAGGTGAAACGCAGCGCGCCAGGGTCGGTCATCCGGACACGGCGCAAGGCGTCGTCGGCGACGAGCAGGTCGAGATCTGCGCGGCCGTGCACGACGCGCACCTTCATGGCGGAGGTGTCGTCGGCCTCCGGGCTGCGATGCAGGGCAACGAGCACCTCGCCGTTCGTGATCATCGCGTTCAGGCGGAAGCCGGGCGTGCCCCCCTCCCCCTCGACCAGGTGATCGACGAGCGAGGCGGCCTGCGACATCGCGTTCATCACCGTGCGCGCATCGGCGCTCGCGCCGTCCGACAGACGCCCCGCGTCGTGGAGGAACGAGAGCACGAGGTGGAAGAGCACCTCGCTGTCGGTGTCGCCGCGCACGTTCTTGCGAATGAACTCCGGGATCGACTCGAGCAAGCGCGCGCGGATGACCGGATATTTGTCGAGGGATCCAGTGTGCGCGAAGAGCCACTCGCGGTAGCGGAAGGGGTGCGTGTTCTCGGTTCGCACCGACCCGACCGTGGCGGCGCGCACGTGGCCGACGATGAGATCGGAACGCAGGTCCTTCGCCAGCGAGAGCACGTCGAGATCGCGGCGGTCGTCGCTCGGACGGCGGCGGATCAGCACCTCGCCCCCCTGGTAGAAGCCCATGCCCCACGAGACGGGCGCGTCACCGAGGGCCTCGCGCGGCACCGAGAGCACGGCGCGCTCGAGCTCGATCACTCGACCCGCGAGATCCGCGCGATTCCCGATCAACCCGAAGAGGCGTGCCATGGTGCCGTTCCCTCGCTCTCGCTCACTACCCGTGTGAACCGCTGCGCCCGCGCTGGTTGGGTCATCCGCGTTCGCCTCCGTCGCCCGATCGAGAGTCGAGCTCGGAAGCGTGCTGTCGATCTGAAGATGCTGCAAAGCGCGAGCCCGGTTCATGCGCTCGCCGTGGCGCGTGAGCGCCTACACCGGGGACCTTCACGCCGAGCGTCGCGAGCAGCGCGGAGGTGCGGCGCTTTTGGCGTCGCTGCTCCGCGTCGACCCACGCGCGAATCACCAAGGGGGCGACGGCGCAGGCCAACACGACCAGGGCCCAGAGCGGCAGTCCCGCGATCCGCATGCGTGCCCGGGAGCATAGCGTCATCGGCCGCGCGAGGCTCGATCGACCGCCGCGCGCCACCGCCGCGCTCGCGGCCGAGCCGCCCGGTGCGCCCGCGGCCCTGACGCCGCGATCACGCTGCCGCGCAAGCGCGTCGCCCGTTGCGCACGCGAACGTGCCGAGGGCTACGGACGCACGGTCGCGAACGGGAGGATGGCCTTGAGATCCTCGTCGTTGAAGCGCAGCTGCGCGCCGACGAAGTAGTCGGTGCGATCGCTGTTGAGGATGTCGTCGACGCCGGCCGAGACCCAGATGCGCTTGATGAACTCGTACTGGAAGCGCTCACGCCAGCGCGGGCGCACGTTCTGGCCGAAGCCGAACAGGTCGCTCTGCAGCTCGAGGCGATCGTCGAGGCCGTGGAGGTAGACGCCGACGCCGCCCGACGACTCGCGGATGCCGAAGAGGAAGGTCGCCGGGCCGAGGCGGCGCGCGAACATGAACGTGAAGAGGAACGCGTTGGTGGTCTCGGTCCGCGTCTCGCGATAGAAGGGCGGCGCATAGGGGTTCGTGGAGGCGACGTCGGTCTGCGTGATCGTGGTGCGGCCGCGCGGGTCGTTGACGATCTCGATCAGGTAGTACTTGTCCTCGCGCGGCTGCAGGCGGACCTCGACGAAGGTCTTCAAGCCGTTCGACTTGACGAAGTACTCGCCGCGCAGGCCGACGATGATCTGCGTGCGCCCGATGCCGCTCGTGAAGTCGTGGATGTCGCTCGCGATCCCCTCGACGTCCGTGATGAGCGAGTTGTCGGTGGTCAGCCGGCCGAGGGTCCCCTCGCCGGCGTCGATGCGCGCGATGACTCGGTCGGCGTGCTTGAGCGTCGACTCGAGGTTCACCGAGGACTCGCGCACATGATCGACCGTCTCGCGGATCGCGCCGACGCCCGTGTCGCCGGTCGGCTTGATCTTGCTCCGGTCGGCCTCGAGCAGGTCGCGGAAGTCGCCGGTGACCGACTGCACGTTCGCGAGGATCGAGTCGACCCTCGGCGCGCTCTTCACCGAGATCTGCTCGATGTTCTTGATCGTCTCGGTGACGCTCCTGCGGTTGTCCTTGACGGTCTCGTCGATCTCCTTGGACACCTCGGCGAGGTTCGCGAGGATGTCCTTCATCTGCTTGCCGCCCTCGTCGGTGCCGAAGGCGCCCGCGGCCTGCTTCGAGACCTTCTTCACGTTCTCGGCGATCTCCGCGAGATCGTCCATGATCTTGTCGGTCGACGCGCCCTCTTGGACGTTCTTGATCCAGCCTTGATCGGGGATCGGCGTGAAGTCGGGCGTGCCAGGCGTGACCACCAGGAGCTGCTCGCCGAGCAGGCTGCTCATGCGCTTGCCGGCGGTCGCGTTGTCGTGGAGGACGATCCCCT
>JAJXTK010000324.1 GCA_021783935.1 Myxococcales bacterium
TGTTTCCAGGGCGCGCGGAGCCGCCGGTCAGGGACTCGCGAAGCGAGCCGCACCGCGGCGCGAAGCGTCCTTGACCGGGGGCGAGCACGCCCTACAGGTCGGTTCCGAGGGCGACGGACCCCTGTGTTGGCGGGCGTCGCCCGCCCTTCGGCCACCGGGGATCGCGACGTCGGAGCGGCTTTCGAGCAGCCCGAAGATCGACGAAGAGCCCGAAGAACGGGCGCCTTGACACAGCAGGGAGGCGTGCTGCGATCGCCGAATGGCCGAACCGACGAAGTTCCAGCAACTATGCGACGCCTACAAGTCGAGCCGCGCGAACTTCTTTCGCTATCGAGACTCGTGCATTGAACTTCTGGCTCGGGTCGCCGAGCAGCTCGCGAGGGATTGGGAGATCCCCAACCTCCGTCTGGTGCCGCTCGATCGGCAGGTTGAATCGGACAAGCGGTACTTCCCGCACGGAGCGACGCACTACGACTTCGACGACGGCTACTTCCACATGGGCGTTGCGTTCAGCGTCTACACCGAGCCGAACACGTTCCCGCAGGATGGTGTCGTCGTGCGCCTGTCGGCTCGACAGGAGGCGGGCAAGTTCATGTTGTCCGTGGCCAAGAGGGAAGCAAAGAACGTCGGCGCAGGCGACCCTGACAAGGTTCGCGCCGTTCTCGACGAGCTATTCGGCATTCTGGACGCCGAGTACGTACGCACACCGGAAGCGCTGCGGCGGGCGAAGCCGGACGAGCCTGAGCGGCGTGTCATCGGATTTGTCAACGACAAGGGCGAGGATCGGTGAGCGGTACCACCGCCCCCGGGGCGCGCGACGGGTCGGCGGGGGGCATCGCGAGTCTACGGCAATCTGTGACGCCCTCCGAGTCACACGGCGCATAGCCCCTCGATCTACATCGCGGGGGAGCACGATGTTGCCCACCGGGCGCGAGCCGGTGGGCGGCAGAGGCGCACCTCGGCCTTCGCTACGGCGCCATCTGCTTCGCGACCCTGCCCCCGAGAGGGTCACGGATCCGAAACACGTATCCGTCCTTCCGCAATACCCACGCATCGTACTCTACGAGAGCAAGATCCGTGAGATCGCTGACGTCAGGGATCAGCGTCGGGTAGCTCAACTTGGACGTGTATCCGTCGCCCCCGCCGGACGGGCATCCGTAGATCGCGCCGCCGACCGGCATCGAGTTGGGGACGCTGCCCCAGCACGCGAGCGCTCCGCCCTCTGTGATCCCACAAGCAGCGCCGACCGACGCGCTGACCTTCTGGAAGCGCAAGTCGGTCTTCGCGGCCGTCGGCGGGCCGTCGTCGTCCTTCATCGGATCCGAACACAGTCCGTCACCACGTGCGCCGCCCGTGCGCGCGCCGCCGCAGACGACCTGTCCATCGCCCATCACCGCGCAGCTTGTGCCGAACCCCAGCGAGAGGTCGCGCGCGCCCGCGAGAGAGGGGATCACCGTCGGTTCGGCGCAGCCGAGTGGATACGGGCAGCCATCCGGGGCCTCGAAGAATGGGAGGCTACCGTCACAGGCAACACTGCCGTCAGCTAGGAAGAAGCAACGTCCGACGTCTATGTGGTCGCTGACGATTCTGCGGACCCGCTGCGGCAGGCGGAGCCGCTTCCCTCCCTTGGGCATGGGCTCCAACGTCGGGGTTCCGTCGCCGTGGTAGGGCCAGCAGAAGACTGTTCCCTTGCTCGTCACGGCGCACGAGCCATCGACCTGCACGGCGTCTTCGACGCCTGGAAGAACGGTCGGCTCGTTGGCGCAGGGATAGTCTCCCGGGGGCGGGTCCCAGATGTCGAACAAGCCCCCACCGTCCCAATGGCACGTGTCGGGAGCCTTTGTGCCGAGTCCGCCCGCGGGCGCAGTGCCCCAACAGGCAACGTGGCCATCAGTGAGCGCCGCGCACGTGAAGGCGGTGCCAGGGAAGGACCCGAGGCGAATCTCACCGTGCCCTTCGACCCAGCGGGCGCCCGTAATCCGATCGTCGTAGCCCTTGCCCCAGAAGTAAATCCGGTGGTCGGTCGTACGGGCGGCCACCGCGCCGAAGATCGCCTCGACTGGTGCCGCGATCGGCGTGACCCCGGCATCGGCGACGGGCGAGCTTGCCGGCTCGCTGCACGCCGGGAGCGCGAGGAACGCGAAGAGGAGTACGCAGCCACGGAGCATGCTGAGGTAGGAGCACCTGCCGTGCCCGTGTCGCTCTCACCGCGAAGCGCCGAGTGTTCCGCCCTTGCGGCGGTCTTTGCCACGCGTAGGGTGGCGCGCTGCATTCACACCGCAGGGCGGAACGTTCTCACGCCGCCTCATCGCGACCCAGCCCGAGCCTGGGCGACCGGATTGCGCCTCGGGAGGCCGGCTCACGCCCTACTCGTCGTCCTGAAGGACGCGTTCCCACGACGTCCGCCCCGTCGCCCGCCCCGAACACGGCCCCGCCCTCCAGGGCCCCACACGACGAGCAGGGCTCGATCTCGACGTGGTGCCCGCCGTCGTCGAGCGGGTCGGCGTGTACCTGGGCGCCGTGGGGGCGGTGCCAAAATGCCGAAACTCACGCATGGGGTCTGCGCGCGGCCGTGTCGCCGTACGTCGTCCCGCGAGTGGACGATGGCGTCGGTCGAGGTGTCGTCGGCGCCGTCGTGCTGGATGGTGGGCATCACTGCTGCTCCTTCCCCAGCGCAAACCGGATCTCCTCGAACCACCCCACCGGCCACACCCTCGTGACCTTCGGCGTGCCGGTGCTCACGTCGACCTCGAAGCCGGAGACGAGGCCGAGCCGGCGGGATGCGGCTCGGAGGTCGGAGGGCGGGCGCCGAGGAGGCGGGCGAGTGTGTGGGTGGTCGTGAGGCAGTTGTCGGTCATGCGTCTCCACCCTTCGAGAACCCGCCGAAGGCGTCGCGGCAGATCGCGTCGGCCTCCTCGGAGAGCCGAGCCTGTTGCTCCAGAAGCTCACGTTGCGTGTCCGCGTTGCTATCGCCAAACGGAACGTCCTCGAAGACCTCACGCTTGAAGACGAGGAAGTAGCCGCGTGCCCCGCCGGCACGGGTACGTGTCCCGCCGCGCGTGACCTTCGACTTCTCGTCCTGGGTAGGAGGCTCGCATAGCCTCGCCTGCACGAGCCGGTCGTAGAGGTCGGGCCACGGAAGCAGGTCGTGGTCGACGATCCGGCGGGCCTCCTGGTACGCCGAGGCGGGCTCGAAGATGACCTGGTCCTCGTCGTACCAGCCGATCTCCGGCGGCGTGCCGGCACCCTTGAGCTGCTGGTGTCGTTCGACGACCCGACATCGGCCCGAGACCAGTAGCGCCCGCAGCGTCTCGACGAACGAGTTCGCGGGGTTGGTGGCGGCGCTCGCGGCCGTCTGTTCGACCGCGATCGCGACGATCGCCTTCCGAGCGATCCTGACCAACCGCGAGACCTTCTCGTCGTCGAAGTTCACCATGTAGCTCGCCGCCCACCGGAGCCAGTTCTCAAAGGCGACCACGAGCGATGCGATGATTTCCGGCTGCCGATCCTGAAGCCCGAGGTTTGCACGTTCGGCGCGAAGCTGGGCGACGAGGAGCGCGAAGCGGGCCGAGATCGTCCCCCGCCACGAGGGTTCCGCCACGAGATGCTCGATGTACGCGCGCATGGCGATCGTCATGTCCGGGACCGACTGGATCTCGGTGAGCACCGCCTCGTTCACGTCCCCGGGCTTGAGGCGGATCTTGAGCGTCCGGTACGCCGTCGACTCCGCGATCTGCGGCGGAACGAGGTCCGTTTCGGCGGTCAGCCAGAGGAGCGCTCGGATCGGCCTCGACGTGGCGAGCCCCCCGTCCCGCGTGCCTCGCTCGCGCGTCTGCCCGTTGACGTAGTTGTGGACGAGGGAGCGCACGTGGCTTCTTTGCTTCTCGGCCTCCCTGGAGTCTCCCTTCGGATAGGCGTCGTCCGCGACCGCGAGCATGTGCTGCGGCACGAACCCAAGGAAGGACGTGGCGGTAGTCGTACTCTCGAAGTTCAGCACGAAGTCTTGATCGGTGACGAACCGGCCGAACATCCGCTGATACTCGCGAGCGACGCTGCTCTTCTTGGACCCCGTGGTTCCGAGGATCAGGACGGGCACGCGGACAGGCAGAACCTGCATGACGGGCGCCGAGACGGCGGACGCAAGCAGCAACACGCCGACGTTCGGCCCCGCGATGCCCACGAGCTTGAGGGTTCGCTCGATGCACGCGCTGATGCGAAGGCGCATGGCTCGATCGTGGCCGACGTTCGCGACCTCACCCGCGTCGGGAACAACCTCAGAGAGCTTGAAAGCCGAAAGCTTGGGGTGCGCGACCCTCACGTCGACCGGCTCGCTCGTTCCGATGGCCCCTCCGGCGTGAACGAAGACCTGCTTGCCGTCGATCTCGTGCCACCCGTAGCTGGTGAACGTCCGCGTCCGCTCGAACGTGCTCCTGGAGAGGACGGCGTGGGCGATGTAGCGGCGGGCATCGCGAACGGTCGGCTCGACCCGTAGGGCCCCCGCAGTCGAGGGGGTGATCCAGGCGCAGTCGTCGAATGCGTCGGTCGGAACCTCGATGCCTTCGAGCTTCCTGCCGCCCGCGATCGTCGCCTCGATCACGAACACGTCGGTCGTCTGGATCCCGTCGTCGCGGGTCACGCACCGGACGATCTTGAAGTCCCCGTTCAGGAGCTTCTGGACGTGTTCGGCACCATCGGCGCCAACCCGCACGAGGTGAAGGCAGCCCTCGATGACCTTGTAGGCCTTCGCGGTGTCGGGATCGATCGCTTGCCGGTCGAGGTGCTTGGCGTGATGGGCGACGAGCGTCTCCAAGACCTCGCGGTCCAGCTCACCCGGGCTTGACGCTCGGAGGGCCGCGAGCTGCGCCTTGTGCGAATCGCGCGTGAGATGCGTGAGCCGGTCCCGGTCGAAGACGGACCTTCGCCCGACCTTCCACTTCTGGGTCAGCCTCCCGATCCAGTCGCTCTGCTCGGTCCGCGAGACCGTCGCGATGGCCGCGATGAGCGGCGCGATCACCCCCTCCGCGTCCTTGGGATCGATCGCCTCGGGCAGGGCATCGAAGAGCGGTTGCGGGTCGACCGCATGTAGCTGAACGTCGTGCCGGAAGCGGTCGACGACGCGCCCGATCCATGCGGGCCGGTCGGCATCGTCGAGCGTCGCGATCGCCCGCGCGACTTCCCCGAGCACGTCCTCGGCGCCGGTCACGGGCAGGGTCACCGGAAGACGGTCGAACGCAGCCTGAGGATCGATTCGGGCCGTCCGACGGGCCTTGGTTCGGTCGAACCGGGGGATGCCCGCGCGCTCCGCCAGCCAGTCGAGCGCGGCCCAGAAGTCCAACGTCTTCTTCTTCTGGGCGTAGGAGATCGCATCGACGTACTCGCACGTGCCGAAGTCATAGAAGTGATCTTGGTAGGCGACGCACCCCGGGCTCTTGCCGTCGTCGCTGAAGGGTCGCCAGAGACGCGCGTAGTGCCCCCGGCGTTCGAGCTTCTCGCCCTCGTCCTCCAGGAGGTCGATCATGTCGATCGAGTCGCGGAGCCGCTCCCGGTACTCGTCGAGGCGCGTCTCGACCTTGCTCTTGTCGCGCGGAGGCGTGGGTTCGGAAGGGATCGTCGAAAGGACGGCGTCGACGTCGATCGGCTTGCCCTCGACGCGCTCGACCTGGTACTCGCGCCCGACGCGCCGGATGGGGATGAACCACCTGCGGCTCGGGTCGATCGTCGCGGGGTCCGGCAGCATCGCCGCTTCGTCGAAGAGCCCGTGTAGCCACCGCTGAAGCCGCCGATGTTCGGCGGGCGTCACGGGGCGCGAGGTGCGGATGTACACGCGGAACTTGTGGTGCTCGGGCGTGTGCGAGTAGCTCGTGACGACGATCGCGTCCCAGGCCTTCGCGCGAACGAACGCGACGGCCTGCTCGAAGGTGCAACGCCGCTCGGGCGGAAGCGGTCTCGTCGTCTGCTTGCCGTCCGGCCCACGGACCTTCTCGTTGTTGTCGAACTCAACGACCTGAACGTGGACCTTCGTGACCGCATCGTTCGTGGCGCGATCGCCCTGGAACTCGGCGGGGGAGATGAGGGGCTGGCCGTCCTTTTCGGTGTCGGCGGGAAGCTCCTCGCGATCCCGCCATCGGGCGTAGAGGTCTTCCCAGCGGACTGGGCCGGCGCTCTTCACGCCGCCTTCGAGCGTCTCGAACGTCGTGATGTAGACGGTGACCGGCGTCTGCGCGCTCGCCGGTGTAGATTGCTCTTGCTGCGACATGCTGCCTCCTCGGCGTGTCGCATCGGCCCTGTCCGGGTGGCTCCGGCGGGGCCGACGCGTTTCAGCCCTGCGCCTCGGCGCGGTTGGGGTGGCGGAGCAGGTCGAGGAGCCGCGTGGGCTCGCTCGCGAGGGCCTGGAGGCCCAGGCGCATGGCCGCACGGGCGACCGCGTGCGCGGAGAGGAAGGGATCGTAATGAGCGACCAGCGAACCAAGCGTGGCCTTGGCGTCGTCGTCGATCTGGACCGTGAGCTTCATCGGGTGGACTCCGACGGGTTCGGTGGTGCGCTTCCCGCGGAAGTCGCGATGAACCCGACACCCGTGGAAGTCGTACAAGTGAAGTATTGAACGTGGGGTTGGCCGGCGGGTTGGTGGCGTGGGGCGACGAGAGGCAGAGACCTCCATGCCCGCCGCCGTGGGCGCACTGGGCGCAGCACTGCGCCCACTACTGCGCCCACCTTCGAGCCTATTTCTCCCGACAGATCATGCGTAGTGGGCGCAGAGGGCGCAGTAATTTGGAAGTAGGTACGTGATCAGATCGGAGTTTTCTTATCCGCGTCGGGGATCTCGGAGACACATACGGGGGGAGAGACACGATCACGTTCCCGTGCGGACTCTCTCTGATCTGAGCAATCAGTGCGCCCACTGCGCCCACCCACGCGGATCGGCCTGGATTCTCGGTAGATCGTCCCGATTTCGGTGGGCGCAGTGGCTGCGCCCGCCCTGGCCCACTGCGCCCAGGGGCGCCTGAGGGCCGGGCTCGGTCGAGGCCGCCGACCCCCGCAAACCGAACCCTCGCACCGGCCGACCCCGACTCGACGAGATCGCACGTAACCCGTCCCATACTCACGGATCCACTTGTGCGACCCGGGTAGATCGAGGTTCTCGACGCCATGACCCTACCCCGCCGCCCAGACGAGCCGACCGTCGCTGTCGTGATCCCGATCCGTGCGCTCCACGAGCAGGGGGAGCCTGTTGTGGTTCGTAGACCTGGGAGACCCAGGCGCGTGGAGACCGCTCCCACGCTGGACGAGGAGGTCTACATGACCCA
>JAJXTK010000325.1 GCA_021783935.1 Myxococcales bacterium
GACCTCGCCCCCTCCGACCTCGCCCCCTCCGACCTCGCCCCCTCCGACCTCGCCCCCTCCGACCTCGCCGGCCTCGCCGGCCTGGCGAGCGTCCCTGGCCTCGGGGCGCACCGAATCGCGCGCGACGGCGCGGCGATCCTCGCGGCCCTGCGCGGCAGCTGAGCCGCGCGCGCGCGGATGCGGTAGATGCGGGCGTCGATGGCCTCCCGCCTCGCCCTCGCCTCGCTGTCCGTTGCGATCGCGGTCGTCGCCGGCTGCGGCGGCGCGTCGGTGCGCACCTGCGGCGTGCCGTCGGCCTGTGGCGGCGGCGAGGCGTGCGTGCTCGGTCGTTGCGCGAGGGAGGGCGAGCCCTCGCCCATCCGCCCCGACACGCGCCAGATCGTCCTCGAGCCCGACTCGTTGGCGTTCGTGACCAGCGGCGAGGAGATCGGCCGGGTCCGTCCCCCCTACGTCGCGCTCGGGGCAGACGTCGGCGACGCCGCGCGCATCCTGCTCACGTTCCCCGCGCCCACCTGGTCGAGCGATCGGGTGGTGCGCGCCTACCTCGTGCTCGATCGCGTGCAGGCCGCAGAGGCCGGACCCGGACAGGTCACGCTGCGCGCCGAGCGAGTCGTCGAGCCGCTGCCGCAGAAGGGCGAGCTCCGAACCACCTGGGCGAGCCCGCCGCGCAGCGAGCCGATGCCGGGCGCCGACGCGCTCGTCGCGCCGCGAGGCAGCGCGCCGATCCGCATCGACGTGACCCCGTACGCCGTCGCGCTCGCGACCAAGGGCGCAACGAGCTGGGGGCTGCGCGTCGAAGCGAGGGGCACCGGCTATGGGGTGCCGATCGCGACGGGCTTCGGCGCGACCGGCGCCCCGCCGCGGCTCGAAGTGTACGTGCAGCGCTAGCAGCCCGTTGACACACGGCCTGCGGAAGCTGCGACCGTCAGCAGGCAGTGGTCGATCGCACGGAAGATCGCGGCATGACACGGGAGAGGATCGGCCAGTGTCGCAGAGGCTCCACGGCGCTGCCAGCGCCCCCGCCGCCGCGGCTCACGCGAGGCGCCGCGCGGGCTCGAGCGCGTCGGCGATCGCCGGGAGGGTGAACCGGAAGGTTGTAGTCTCGCCGCGCACGCTCTCGACCGAGAGCTGGCCGCCGTGCGCCTCGACGAGCCCCTTGCAGATGTAGAGCCCGAGCCCGAAGCCGGGACCCCGCGCCCCCTTCGCCCTGCGGAATCGATCGAAGATCGACGCCAGCTCGGCGGGGTCGATGCCGGGCCCGCGGTTGCTCACCGAGACCTCGATCGTGTCCTTGCTGCGCGCGACCGAGACGACGATCGCCGCCTCGGCGTCGCCGTACTTGGCGGCGTTCGACAGCAGGTTGCCGAGGACCTGCTCGATGCGCCCCGGATCGACGCGCGCGTGGCCGACCGGCTTCGCGGCGCGCACCTCGACCGCGTGCCCCACCGTGGCGTGCGCTTGGCGCGCGACGACCTCGCGCGCGAGCGCCTCGATGTCGGTGTCGGCCAGCTCGAGGCGCAGGCGGCGTGCTTCGATCCGCGAGGCGTCGAGCAGGTCCTCGATCATGCGATTGAGCGTGCGCCCCGCGTTGCCAAGCCGACCGAGCGCTTGGCGCGTCGGCTCGTCGAGCCGATCCGCGCGGCGCACCAGCGACTGCGTGACGAGGGAGATCACCCCGATCGGCTGGCGCAGATCGTGGGCGACGATGCTCGTCCACTCCTCGCGCATCCGCTCGAAATCCTTGAGCGCCGAGATGTCGCGAAAGGCGGAGACGGCGCCGACCACGCTCCCCGCCGAGTTGCGCACGGGCCTCGAGCTCGCCAGGATCGGCACGAGCCGGCCGTCGCGGTCGCGGATGCGCAGCTCCAGGTCTTGCGTGGTCTCGCCGTGCTCGAGCGCGCGCATGCCGGGCAGCTCGCCAATCGGCAGCGGCTCGCCCGCCGCGTTGCGCAGGTCGATCCGCTCGAGGACGCTGACGGGCACGCTCGACACCGGGTTCACCGGAGCCTCGGGCGCGTAGCGCAGCACCGCGCGGTTCACCTGCATGGTGCCGTCGTGCCGCAGGATCACGACCCCCTCGGGCATCTGATCGAGCACCGCGTTGAGCCAGTCGGCCAGCAGGCGCGAGCGCTCCTCGCTCTCGCGCAGCATCGCCTGCGACGCGCGCAGCTCGGCCTCCCGCTGCAGCCGCGCGAGCTCGATCTTGTCGAGCGAGGCGGCCGTCAGCAACACCAGCGCGATCATGCCGACCAGCCCCGTCGTCGCGACGAGCGCGGCGCTCGTGGCGGCGTCGTAGAGCCCCGCGTGCACCCCCGTGACGATGACCGCCCCGAGCATTGGGATCGCGAGCGCGCCGAACACCACGCGGCGCGCCGCGAGCCCGCCGGGCCGCGCGCTCGTCACCAGGGCCATCAGGCCGCGATCGGGGCGCGCGCACAGGATGCCCATCGGGAGCGAGATCAGCGCCACCGACGTGGGGAGCGACATCTCGAGCATGCGGGGCACGCGCGGCGCGACGTCGCTCGCGGCGCCGAAGACGTAGCCGACGAAGGTCGGCGCGGCGATCAGCATCGCGAGCCCCGAGAGCAGCTCTGCGGGGTGCACGCGCCAGCGCGGCCGCGTGTCGAGCAGCAGCAGCGCCCCCGCGACGCAGCAGACGGCGAGGTTCGTGTTCACGCGCGGCCGGACGAGCCAGGAGTCTTTGGCGGGGCCGAGTTGCCCCAAGAGCGCGCGGTCGATGTGCAGGTCGACCCGGGTCGCGATCTCGACGAGCGTGAGCGCCGCGATGATCGCTACGCCGGTCGCGAGGGCGCGCGAGATCCGCAAGCCCGCGCGGCGCCGCGTCCGAATCGCGGCGAGCCCGACGGCCACGCCCGCGAGGACGAGCTGGAGGCCTCCGTTCGGTGCCATCGGCGGCAGCCCGGCATGCCCACGCTTGAGCAAGTCGACGTCGAGGTACCAACCCGCGAGCCCGGCGCCGCCGAACAGCATGGCCGTCGCCGCGCACGCGATCGCGAGGCCCGCGGCGGTGCGCAACCTCCGCAGCTGGGTCGGATCGGCGCTGGCGGTCGGCTGTTTCATCCTCGAGGTCGCTCCTGCGGGCCGTCGGCGGGCGCGGGTCGCTCAGGCGTTGGAGGTGCGTCGTCGCGATCGGTTGCGCCGTGAAGCGCGTGATGCGTGCGCGGCCGTGCCTCGCCTCGGGACCAGCCGCGCCTACCGGGTGGGGGATTGTCGAGCGGGGCGGACGTTCGCCTCCTGCCCATGCTCTGAGCGCCCAGCGGGCCGTTGAGAAACGGCCTGCGGGTACTGTGGCCGTCAGCAGGCTGTGGTGGCGAGGGGGGCTTCTCGGCGACGGCGAGCGCGTCGGCGCGAAGGTCGAGACTCAAAAGGCGCCGCTGACCCCGAGCGAGCCGACGCCGATCGACAACGAGATGGACGCGGCGCCCGAGGCCGGGCGCGAGATCGTTTCTCGGTGGAACAGCCCATAGACGCCGAGCACGAGGCCTGCGCCGCCGACGATGAACGAGGCGGTCGACACGTTGCCGTAGCTACGGGCCGCGTCGTACTCGCGTCGGAGAGAGGCCGGGCACTGGAAGTCGAACTGCGCGCACGCCGTCGTCACGTCGTGGGACTTGTTGAGCGACACGAGGCCGGTGACGGTGCCGAGCACGAGGCCCGCGCCTGCGATCGAGAAGCCGAGGTACGTGAGGGGCGAGGTCACGGTGACGCGCGCCGGCGCGTCGACGACCGTCATGCGCGACGGCGGGGCCTTGATCGGCGCGAACACGATCGTCGCCGTCTTCGCTTCGCGTTCGGCCACGTCGACGTCGAGCCGCCGCAGGCGCTCTCCGATCTGGGCCACGATCACGTGCTTGCCGGGGTCCACGTCGCGAGGCACGGCGAGCTGCGCCTGCGGGAGCTGCGCGCCGTCGACGTTGACGACCACCGTCGCGGTGCTCGCGGCGCCTTCGATCGTGACGGCCAGCGTGGGAATCCGCCCCTCGATGTCCTTCGCCATGCGGCGCGCCTCGTCGCGCGCTGCGAGCGATTCGGCCGATTCGTTCGCGAACGGCGGCAGGGCGGCGGCCTCGAGGAGGAGCGCGCGCGCCTCGATGAGCAGGCCGAGCGCCTCGCGCGC
Organism: Myxococcales bacterium; assembly: GCA_021783935.1. GTDB lineage: Bacteria > Myxococcota_A > Polyangia > Polyangiales > JADJMO01 > CAIXWQ01. Next base: position 4,139 of record JAJXTK010000325.1, read on the forward strand.
CGTGCCGAGATCGAGGCCGATGATCGGCGTCGGGATGAGCAGCCACGCCGATTCGAACCGCTCGCGCGCCTCCTGCAACCTGCCCGCCGCACGCAGCTTGCGACCTTCACCGACGAGCGACTTCGCGCCGGCGATCGCCGCCGCGGACGGATCCGCATGCGCGGTCATCGACAGCGCCGCGGCGAAGGCCAACACCGCGATCGCGAGCGCGCGGCACAGGGCGCCGCGACGTCCAGCGCCTCCCATGCGCGGGGCCGGCGCAGCAATTCGAGTCATCGTCAGCGTGTCGCTGCAGCCATCGAACATCGTCGCGCGGACGCTCCTCGCCGATCGGGACCGGGCGAATAGGTTACGCTGCGGACGTTGGCGTCGCGAGCCCGCGTCGGACCGGCGCGCGTCGTCACAGCAACGTCACAGACGGGGTTCGCCATCGCGCGAGCCTACGAACGCGGCGAGCGCCTTGGACCGCCAGCCATCCCAGGATGCCCGATGAGACGAATCTCAGCCTTGCTCCTCACGTTCGCGCCGTTCGCAGTCCTCGCCAGCGCAGGCTCGTACGGGTGCAAGAGCTCCTCGCCGACGCCGTCGGCCGCAGACTGCGCCGGTCTCCGCTGCTCCGCCGGCACCCCGGGCGGGACTCCGGTGGGGCTCGACTCCCACGGGCGGGTCGACGTCACGGCGGCCCAGGCGTGGCCCGATCGCGGGGCCGAGCCGCCGGCGCCCACGCCGCAGCAGCTCGCCGACGCGTGCGCGCTCATCAGCGCGTGCGAGGTCGACGGCAACGGCAAGCCGCTCACCGACGACGTGCTCGCGGCCGACACGCAGAGCTGCGCGAACGGCACGAGCACGCGCTCCGCGAAGGAGGAGCGCGTCATCCCCCAAGCGGGTCTGAACGAGCGCTTCGCCTTCGAAGCGCGCGCGGCCCTCGCCGGCGCGCCGGGGTGCGCTACCATCCGTGCGCTCGAGACCGCACGACCCGCGCAGATCCTCTGTCAGGAGGACGGCTGCTGGTGGGAGTCGCCCGTGCCGCCGCCTCCTCAGTGCTGCCAGCCGGTGCCGACCGTCACGTGCGCCGGCGAGGTGGCGACCGTCGTCACCACCGGGCTGACCTTCACGCGAGACTGCACGCGCGCCTTCGCGAAGTGCGACCCGACGTCCTCCACGGGCTGCAACGATCGCAGGCCCGTCGCCTGCGACTCCAAGGGGACCGACAGGTGCGACGCAGACGTCAAGCTCGGCTGCGACAGCGACGGCAGGGTCAGCTTCCACGACTGCGCCCGCTATCCGGGCGGACACTGCGACGACAGCGACCCGAGCGCCGTGAAATGCGACACCGGGGCCTCGGCGTGCGCGATGAAGCCCTCGGGTTGCGACGCGACGAACCCGAAGCTCCTCGACGTCTGCGTCGGCGGAAATTCCGTCGTCGTCGACTGCGAGGCGCTTGGATTGGGCGCCTGCACCAACGGACACTGCGCGCCGAAGTGACGGAGCCCGTCAGCGGAGCGGGCTCCGCGCGCAGCGGGCCCCCACGAAGTCGTAGCGCGCGTCGGGAGGGCGATTCTCGCGTTGAGCGGCCGTCGGGGTCGCCGCTTCCCCCCAGAACGGTTCGCCGCGAACGACGCGATTGGTGCTGGTGTAGTTGCTGCTTCCCACCGCGCAATCCACGCAATTCGTCGCGGGCGGGCCGACCCAATCCAGCGTCCACTCCAGCATGCTTCCCGCCAAATCCGACTGACCGAACCTGCCATTGCCCAAGGGGCGGCTGCCGACGGGGGCGATGTTCGTCCCGCCCGAGTGGGCGCAGTTGCCGATGAACCCTGGCCCGAGGTTGCTCGCTTCGGGCGTGGGGTAGCCGCACCCATAGATCAACTTCGTGGCATCCGGCCCGTCGTCTCCCCAGGGATAGACCCGTTGGTCGCTGCAATCCGACCGGGCGCTGCCGCCCGTGGCTGCGTAGTTCCACTCCGCCTCCGACGGCAAAAATCCGCCGTCCCAAATGCAGAACGCGTACGCCTCGCGCCACGAAACGCAGTTGATCGGGAGCGTCTCGTTCGCTCCCGGATCGGAGGTCCACGTGCACTGCTGCCCACCTTGGGCGATCAGGTTCGCGTCCCACACCGCCTTCGCGCTCGGGAGCGCCGCCCCGTCCCACCCGGCCTCGCTGCCGCCGTTGAGGCCTCCGCCGGCGAGATGCGTGTGCTTGCCGGCGCCGGGCGCGGGATTCCAACCTGCGGAGACGACCTCGTTCACGAACACCCGGAAGCGCCCGACGGTGACCTCGAACTTGTCGAGCCGAAAGCCGGACACGGTCGCCTTGAAGCGGTCGCTTAGGCCGGCGCAGCCGCTCTGCGCGTTCGCAGCGTTGCAGGGGCCGCTCGCCGCGCAGCACGTCTCGCCCGCCGCGCAGCCGCAGAACGGCGCGTACATCGGCTCGCAGGGCTGGCCGTCCGACCTCTCCGGCGTCGGGCCCGAGCACGTCATCGAGACGGGATCGAAGTTGCGACAGTAGGTGCCGCCCGGGACGTCGAGGCTCGTCGCGCAGTCCTCGTGGTTCACGCCGCAGTTCGCCACGTCGGGCACTTGGATGTGGTAGTCGCTCAAGCCCCCGATCGCGTTGCACCCGCCGAATCCGACGGCCGCGACGCCGAGCAGGCCGCACGTGACGGCGACCCCGCCGAGGAGCGTCCGCTCAGAAGATGTTCGGCGCATTCGGATCGTCATTGGGCTTGTTCGTTGCGGACGCGTTCGGCGCCGTCGGCTTCGCGCTCGGGGCCGAAGGAGTTGGCGGGCTCGTCGAGCGGGCGCTCGTCGGGCTCGTGGCGCCTCGGACCAGCCGCGCGGACGGGGGCGAGGCGAGCGTCGTCGCGCTCTGCGACGCGGACGTGGCCGTCGCGCTCTGCGACGCGGACGTGGCCGTCGCGCTCTGCGACGCGGACGTCGTCGAACGAGCGCTGCTCGCGGTCGCAGGCACGCTGGCGAGCGCGCCGCTCGTCGAACGGGTCGCAGCCCCGACGGGCGCAGGCGCGGAGCGGTTCGCGAGGGACACCGCGATGGTGGCGGCCACGGCGATTCCGATCGCGCTCGCGACCCAGGCGGGCCGCAACGAGCGCTTGCTCGGCGGGACGGCGCCGGAGCTCGCATGGGACGCGCCGCTC
>JAJXTK010000326.1 GCA_021783935.1 Myxococcales bacterium
CTCGACGAGCGCGGCCACGGTGATGCAGCCCGCGCCGGTCGGTTCGCCGAGGTACGAGCGAACGAGATCGATCTCCGCGCGCTTGCGCTCGAGGTACTCCGCCGTGGTCTCGTCGGTGTCGATGCCTCGATCCGCCACACGCGACCCATCGCTGTCAACGAGGGCGTCTGTCGACGGCCGGCGGCGGCGCGAGCGCCGGGCGGGGCGACCGTCGCGAGCCCGATGACTGCCGCGGAGCGATCGTGGTAGACAACCGCGCATGTTCAAGCCTGCGCCCGCCGCCGATCCCGCCCTCGCCCGCCTCGCGATCAATACCATCAAGATGCTCTCGGTGGACGCCATCGAGAAGGCGAACAGCGGGCATCCCGGCCTTCCGATGGGCGCCGCCGACTACGCGTTCATCCTCTGGTCGCGCTACCTGAAGTTCGACCCGCGCGATCCTTCGTGGGCCGATCGCGACCGGTTCGTCCTCTCGGCCGGACACGGGTCGATGCTGCTGTACTCGCTGCTGCACCTGTCCGGCTACGACCTCACCCTCGACGACCTCAAGCAGTTCCGCCAGTGGGGCTCGCGCACGCCCGGCCACCCCGAGGTGCACCTCACGCCCGGCGTCGAGTGCACCACCGGCCCCCTCGGCCAGGGCTTCGCCAATGGCGTCGGCATGGCGCTCGCGGCGCGGATGGCCAACGCGCGGCTGCCCGGCCTGCTCAGCCACCGCGTCTTCGGCATCGTCTCCGACGGCGACATGATGGAGGGCGTGGCGAGCGAGGCCGCGTCGCTGGCCGGCCACCTCGGGCTCGGCAACCTCGTCTACCTGTACGACGACAACAAGATCACCCTCGACGGCACCCTCGACGAGACGATGAGCGAGGACGTCGGCCGGCGCTTCGAGGCGTACGGCTGGCGCACGCGCCACATCGACGGCCACGACCACGCGCAGATCGCCGACGCGCTCGAGTGGGCCACCGCCGAGCCGCCCTTTACGGCCGCGCACCCGACGCTGATCCTCTGCCGCACGCACATCGGCAACGGCGCGCCGAACAAGCACGACACCCACAAGGTGCACGGCGAGCCGCTCGGCAAGGTGGAGCTGGAGGCGACGAAGAAGGCGCTCGGCTGGCCGCTCGAGCCGAGCTTCTACGTCCCCGACGAGGTGCGCGCGTTCTTCCGTGGTCGGGCCGAGCAGCTCGGCGAAGTGCACGCCGCGTGGCGGGCGCACGAGGCTGCGTGGTGCGCCGCGAACCCCGACGCCGCCGCGCAATGGCGCACGCTGCGCGACAAGGCCGCCCCCGCCGACCTGCTCGCGCAGCTCGCCGCCGCCGCGCCCAAGGAGCTGGACGCCACGCGCAGCACCGCCGGCGCGATCCTGCAGAAGGCCGCCGCCCTCGTCCCCTCGCTCGTCGGTGGCGACGCCGATCTCGGCGGCTCGACGAAGACGCCGATCAAGGGATCGTCGAAGGTCGAGCGCGGACACTTCGACGGGCGCAACCTCCGCTTCGGGATCCGCGAGCACGCCATGACGTCGATGTGCAATGGCATGGCGCTCTACGGGATGTTCGTCCCCTTCGGGGCCACCTTCCTCACCTTCAGCGACTACAGCCGACCGGCGCTCCGGCTCGCCGCGCTGTCGCACGTCCAGAACGTGCAGGTCTTCACCCACGACTCGGTGTTCCTCGGCGAGGACGGCCCGACGCACCAGTCCGTCGAGCACGTGGCGGCGCTGCGGCTCATCCCCGACCTCGACGTGTGGCGGCCCGCCGACGGCAAGGAGTGCGCGGCGGCGTGGGCCTCCGCGATCGGGCGCCGCAACGGCCCGACGGCGATCGTGCTGTCGCGGCAGAAGGTGGGCGCGCTCCCCGATGCCGCGACCGCGGAGGACGCGGCGCGCGGCGGCTACGTGCTCGTGCGCGAGAGCGGCGGAGAGCCCACGCTCGCGCTGCTCGCCACCGGCAGCGAGGTCGCGCTCGCCGTCGAGGCCGGCAAGCTGCTTGCCGCCGACGGCCACCGCGTCCGCGTCGTGTCGCTGCCCTGCCTCCAGCAGTTCCGGCGGCAGGAGGACGCGTACCAGGATGCTGTGCTGCCGCGCGCCGGGCGGCGGGTCTCGCTCGAGGCCGGGCGCACCGAGTGCTGGCGCGGCCTGGTGGGCACCGACGGACTGGCCATCGGCATCGACCACTTCGGCGCCTCCGCGCCCGCCTCCGTCCTCGCCGAGAAGTACGGATTCACGCCCGCGCAGGTGGCGGCGCGAATCCGCGCATTCCTCGGCTGATCCCCGTCCCCCACCAAGATCCGGCGAAAGGTCGTGCGCGCGGCCACGGGCGCCCGATTCAGCTCGTCAGCGACGGAGAAAACGCTTGCGCACGCGCTTGCGCCGTCGCAAGTGTCGTCTAAGCTTGCAGCGTCGAATGCACCGCGGACCCTCGGGCGCCGTGTTGCTCCGTCGACGAACCGGGTGCTACGCTGCCGCGAACCACGAGGGCCACGATGTTCTTCAAGAACGAAGACGCCAAGAAGAAATCCCGCACTCTGCCTCTCCTTCCGCTGCGGGACATCATCGTCTTCCCGCACATGGTCGTACCGCTGTTCGTCGGGCGCGAGAAGTCCATCGCGGCGCTCGACAAGGCGATGAACGACGAGAAGGAGATCGTCCTCGCCGCCCAGAAGAAGGCCAAGACGAACGAGCCCGCGCCCGACGACATCTTCGGCGTCGGCACGGTGGGCGCGATCATCCAGCTGCTCCGCCTCCCCGACGGCACGGTGAAGGTGCTGGTGGAGGGCAAGCGGCGGGTCCACCTCTCGCGGTTCCTGCCCGCCGAGGACCACTTCCGCGTCGAGGTGCAGGAGATCCCCGAGCGCGAGGAGCGGTCCGTCGAGCTCGAGGCGCTGATGCGATCGGTGCACGCGACCTTCGAGAACTACGTCAAGCTGAACAAGCGCATCCCGCCCGAGATGCTGATCTCGGTGCAGACGATCGACGAGCCGGCGCGCCTCTCCGACACCATCGCCGCCGCGCTCACGCTCAAGCTGACCGACAAGCAGGCGCTCCTCGAGATGGACTCCCCGACGCAGCGGCTCGAGAAGCTCTACGAGCTGATGAATGCGGAGATCGAGATTCTCCAGGTGGAGAAGAAGATCCGCACGCGCGTCAAGAAGCAGATGGAGAAGACGCAGAAGGAGTACTACCTCAACGAGCAGATGCAGGCGATCCAGAAAGAGCTCGGGGATCGCGACGAATTCAAGAACGAGATTCAGGAATTGGAAGAGAAGATCAAGACCAAGCGGATGTCGAAGGAGGCCCAGGTCAAGGTCAAGAAGGAGCTCAAGAAGCTCAAGATGATGAGCCCGATGAGCGCCGAGGCCACCGTCGTCCGCAACTACATCGATTGGGTCCTCTCGCTGCCGTGGGAGGAGAAGACCCAGGACAAGCTCGACGTCGACGAGGCGGAGAAGGTCCTCGAGGAGGATCACTACGGCCTCAAGAAGGTGAAGGAGCGGATCCTCGAGTACCTCGCCGTGCAAGCGCTGGTGAACAAGCTCAAGGGGCCGATCCTCTGCCTCGTCGGTCCGCCCGGCGTCGGCAAGACGTCGCTGGCGCGATCGATCGCGCGCGCCACCGGGCGGCGCTTCGTGCGGCTCAGCCTCGGCGGCGTGCGCGACGAGGCGGAGATCCGCGGCCACCGCCGGACGTACATCGGCGCGCTCCCCGGGAAGATCATCCAGTCGTTGAAGAAGGCCGGCTCGAACAACCCGGTCTTCCTGCTCGACGAGGTGGACAAGATGTCCACCGACTTCCGCGGCGACCCCTCGGCGGCGCTGCTCGAGGTGCTCGATCCCGAGCAGAACAACACGTTCAACGACCACTACCTCGATCTCGACTACGACCTCTCGGACGTGATGTTCATCACGACGGCCAATGCGCTGCACACGATCCCCGTGCCGCTGCAGGACCGCATGGAGATCATCCAGCTGCCCGGCTACACCGAGTGGGAGAAGCTGTCGATCGCCGAGAAGTACCTCGTCCCGAAGCAGCGGCAGGAGAACGGCATCGCCGACGTGGACGTCGAGATCGGCGAGCCGGCGGTGGGCACGATCATCCACCACTACACGAAGGAGGCCGGCGTGCGCTCGCTGGAGCGCGAGATCTCGACGGTCTGCCGGAAGATCGCGAAGGAGGTGGTGCGCCTCGGTCCCGAAGGAAAGGGGACGGCGAAGTTCCGCGTGACCGCGCGGAACGTGCCGCGCTACCTCGGCCCGCACAAGTTCCGCTCGAACAAGAAGGAGGAGCGCGACGAGATCGGGCTCACCAATGGCCTGGCGGTGACGGCGCACGGCGGCGACCTGCTCGCCACCGAGGTGGCGGTGCTGCCGGGCAAGGGCAAGCTGGTGCTGACCGGAAAGCTCGGTGAGGTGATGCAGGAGTCGGCGCAGGCGGCGATGAGCTACGTGCGCTCGCGCGCGCAGGCGTTCGGCCTCGACCGCGACTTCTCGTCGAAGATCGACCTCCACGTGCACTTCCCCGAGGGCGCGATCCCGAAGGACGGACCGTCGGCGGGCGTGACGATGGCCACCGCGCTCGTCTCGGCGCTGCTGCGCATCCCCGTGCGGCACGACATCGCGATGACGGGCGAGATCACGCTGCGCGGGCGCGTGCTGCCGATCGGGGGGCTGAAGGACAAGATCCTGGCGGCCCACCGGGCGGAAATCTTCACGGTGATCATCCCGAAGGAGAACCAGAGGGACCTGAAGGACATCCCGAAGCACGTCCTCAAGCAGATGAGGATCGTGGCCGTGGAGCACGTGGACGAGGTGCTGCGGACCGCGCTGGCGCTCGAGGACGCGTCGAAGTTCCTGGCGAGCCCCACCCGGGCGATCGACTGGCGCGAGTCGGTGGTCGCGGTGAAGGGCGCCGACGCCACGCCCGCACCGGAACCGACCGCCCCCCACTGAAAAGGCTTGACACCGCAGGTAGCGCGCAGTACAAGCACCCCCGCTTCAGCGGCGCAGAGACCAATGGGCGTATAGCTCAGCGGCAGAGCATCGGCCTTACAAGCCGGGGGTCGCAGGTTCGAACCCTGCTGCGCCCACCGGAGATGACAACTGAAGAGCAGTTGGGGTGGTAGTTAAGTCGGTTATAACGCCGGCCTGTCACGCCGGAGGCCGCGGGTTCGAGTCCCGTCCACCCCGCAACAAAGGAAGGCCCGATGTCCGCGCGACATCGGGCTTTTTTCTTGCCCAACGGTCCCTCCGAGACGACTCGACCAAGACTGGACCAAGCCGCCGGCAGCGACGAGCCTGCCGATGCCATCACATCCGCGCTTCGCCTGGCGGAAGCCGGATGGTCTTTCGGCACCGATCGGCGAACGCTTCGCCGCGCCCTCACAGCTCGATGCCAGCACTATCGCGCCTCGCCGTCGCGGTTGCCGGGTCCGACAGAAGCGTCGAACCCACCGACGGAGGAGTGGAGTGGACGCGGCGGCGCCCGACCTGTGCGGGCCCGGTGCGCCCCTCACGCCCGCGAAGCGCTGCCGGGTGTTCTCGGCGGCACGCTCGGCGCCGCACCGCTCTACTTGAAATCCGTCAGGCTCCGCCGTGTCGTTCCCCGTCGAGGATCTCGCTTCGACTGGCACTCGGCGCAGTAGAGGGCAAAGGGCATCGAGTCGAGTCGCTTCGGCGGAATCTCCTCCTCGCACTCCTCGCAGAGGCCGAATTCATCCGGCGCCTCGGCGAGCTTTCGCAGCGCACGCCGGACGAGCACGAGTCGCTCGCTCCGCTGCTTGTTTCGCTCCGACGAGAGCGTCTGCAGCATCTCCGAGAGAGCCTGCTCGTCCTCGTCGGCCACACCCACGCTGGTCGGGTCCTTGCGGTTCGGCTCGATCGCCGCTGGCCCGACGGCGATCGTCTCGTCGCGCAGCTTTTCGAGGGCGGCGCGATAGCTCGCGAGGTGCTTGGGCGTCATGTGTCGTCTCGACGGAGGTTCTCTACGGCCTGTAGATATCCCAGCGCGTGGGAGATGGCCAGGGCGGGATACCCTCTTGCCGCCGTCGCTGCAGTTCGTGCGCGTCGTCGGCGCGGCAATTGCCGCGACTCGCGCGCGCCCTAATATCGCGCCAATGACTCCTGGCCGCCCCGAAGCGTCCCGCGCCGGAGCGAGCAGCGCGCCGGACCTGTCGAAGCCGGGCGCGGGCGGTGCCAGGGTCCTCATCGTCGAGGACGAGGGAATCGTCGCGCTCGATCTCCGGGAGCGGCTCACCGGCCTGGGGTACGAGGTCGTCGCCGTGGAGTCGCGCGCCGAGGGGGCCGTGCGCAAGGCCGCCGAGTTGCGCCCGGACGTCATCCTGATGGACGTCCGCCTGAAAGGCGAAGCGGACGGCGTCGAGGCCGCCCTCGAGATTCGCCGGCGTCAGGACACGCCGATCGTGTACCTCACCGCGTTCGCCGACCCGGCGACCGTCCGGAAGGTGATGGCGGACAGTCCCTCCGCGTACCTCCTCAAACCGGTCCACGAGCGCGAGCTGGAGGTGGCGCTGCACGCGGCCCTGCTCCACGGGCGGACGGCCTCGCTCCCGAGCGCCTGGCCCACGGCCTGGCCCTCGCGCCCCCATTGCCGGCGGGCCTCGCCGCAAGCTCGCTCCTGAGCGTTCCGCTCTGCGCACGGGACACCACGTTCGGCGCCCTGACCCTCGCGCGCGAGCAGGCGGGGCGCCGCTACGACGACGTGGACCTGGCCCTCGTCGGCGACCTCGGCCGGCGGCTGGCGATGGCCATGGACAACATGGAGCTCTATCGGCGCGCCCAACGGGCCGTGAGCATCCGCGACGAGGTCCTCGCCATCGTGTCGCACGATCTGAGGAGCCCGCTCACCAGCGCGTCGGTCAATGCCGATTGCCTGCTCCTATCGCCGCCATTGCCGGTCCGAATGGCGTGGCGGAGCGGGAGCGGGCATTGCGAATCAAGGACAACGTGCAGCGAATGAGGAAGCTGGTCGAGGATCTGCTCGACGTGGCCAGCCTCGACGCGGGTCGCCTCACCGTGCGGCCGGAGCCATGCGAGGCGGCGGACCTCGTGCGGCAGGCGGCTGCGCAGGTCGAGCCGCAGACGCAGGGCAAATCGCTGCGCCTGCGCGTGCTCCCCACTCCGTGGCGGCGGCCGAAGCCAGCCGGGGACGGCGGGCGGTGAGCGGTTCGATGGACATTGCACGAGGCGCGCGGAAAGAGGCGACCGAGGAGCCGCCCGTGCAAGCCGACGCATTGGCCGAGAGCATGTCGCTCGACG
>JAJXTK010000327.1 GCA_021783935.1 Myxococcales bacterium
GGGGGCCGCTCGAGGGGTCGCGGGCTAGATCTGGGGCAGCAGTGCCAGCGCCGCGCGCCCGCGAACGAAGCTGGAAACCACCGGCCCGGGTTCGGGGCGTGCGGCACCAGTGGGCGCTGCGCGCGTGACCTCCGCGCGATCCCGACTACGCTCCGATCGATGATCACGGTCTCGCGCACCGCTCGCCTGGTCCTCCTCAGCGCGTTCTCGGCCTTCGCCGGGGGCGCGCTCGTCGCGTCGGTCTCGCGCGCCGACAAGCGCGATCTGTCGCCGCACGCCGCGATCGAGCAGCTCGCGCGCGTGCTGGTGATCGTCGAGAACCGCTACGTCGATCCGGTCGATCGCGGCAAGCTGCTCTCGGGCGCCATCAAGGGGATGGTGGGCGAGCTCGATCCGCACTCGGAGTACTTCTCGCCCAAGGAGTTCGCCGAGTTCTCCGGCGAGACGCAGGGGAAGTTCGGCGGCGTCGGGCTCGAGGTCGAGGCGGGCGCGGAGTACCTCACCGTCGTCTCGCCGATCGAAGGGGGCCCCGCCGAGGCGGCCGGCATCAAGGCGGGCGACCAGATCATCGCCATCGACGGGCAGGACGCGCACGGCCTCACGCTCGAGAAGGCCGTCACCAAGATGCGCGGCGATCCCGGCACGAAGGTCGAGCTCACGCTGCGCCGTGCGAGCGAGGCGCGCATCTTCCGCGCGCCGCTGGTGCGCGCGGAGATCCACGTGCCGAGCGTCGAGGCGTGGCCGCTCCCCTCGCAGGTGGTCTACCTGCGCCTGCGGCAGTTCCAGGAGAAGACGCGCGATGAGCTGCTCGATCAGCTCGCCAAGGTGCGCGGCAAGCTCGGCGGGCCCATCGCGGGGGTCGTGCTCGACATGCGCAGAAACCCGGGCGGCCTGGTCGATCAGGCCGCGGGCGTCGCCGACGAGTTCATGGACTCGGGGGTGATCTTCTCGACGCGCGGCCAGACCAAGGACTCGATCGGCGAGACGCGGGCCAGCTCCGGCGGCGCGCTCACGACGGTGCCGACCGTGGTGCTCGTCGACGAAGGGAGCGCGAGCGCCGCGGAGCTCGTGGCCGGAGCGCTGCAGGATTCGAAGCGCGCGACGATCGTCGGTCAGCCGACGTTCGGCAAAGGGAGCGTGCAGACGATCCTCGAGCTCCCCGACGGCGCCGGGCTGAAGCTCACCACGGCCCGCTACTACACGCCGAGCGGCCGCGCGATCCAGGCGCAGGGCATCCAGCCCGACGTCGTCGTCGAGCCCTCGCGCGCGACGGCACCCGCGGCCCCGTTCCTCAAGGAGAAGGATCTCGCCGGGGCCTTGCCGCCCGAGCTCCCCTCGGCCGCCGACGCGGGCGCACCCGACGCCGCGCCGAGCGCCCCGACGCCCGACGCAGCGACCGACGGCGGCGCGGGCTCGACGATCCCGAGCAAGGCCCCCGATCTCGACAAGGACTACCAGCTCAAGATGGGCTTCCAGATCGTGACCGGCGTGTTGATGAACAAGAAGTGACCGCGGCGCGCACGTCCCTCGGCGAGCTCGCCGCGCGTCGATCTATGCTGCCGGCGTGCTGACCCCCGACGTCCGATTCGAAGGGTGGACGCCGACCGACTGGTCGCGCTTCCTCTCGGTGTGGAGGACCGCTCCGGCGGCCCACGAGGCGGCGGCGAACGACGACGCCCCGCACGGCGGGCTCGTGCTGGTGCACGACGGCGGGCGCGTGCGCAAGGCGCTGCACACGATCGACGGGCGCGTCGATCCGCTCACGATCGGCTGGCCCCGCGCCCTGCCGGAGCTCGCGCGCGAGCAGCGCGCGGCGTGGCTGCTCGCGCTGCACGTCGGCGCGCTCGAGGAGCTGATGGAGCGCTTCGGCGCGCGCGTGCGTCGCGGCGACGACGCCCTCTCGCAGGCGCTGGTCTTCTTCGCCGCGTTCCGCGAGCTGCTCGCCGAGGGGGCGATCGCGAGCTGGCCTCGCCGGCTCGAGGCGATCCCGATCCCGACGCGCGCGATGGTCGATCGCGCGATCGACGCGATCGCGCCGCCGGGGCGCGCCGTCCTGCTCGCGCTCTACGAGGACGGGGAGCTGTGGACCGCGGGCGTCGCGCGGCGCGCGATGGGGGCGCCGGCGCGCTTCGACCTGCTGGCGGGGCCGAGCCGCCTGCGGCGCGAGATGGGCTTGGTCTCCGGCGAGCTCCGCCGCGACTACCGGCATCTCGTCGAGGCGGTCGACGCCCTCTACGGCCCGGTGGCCATGAGCCTCCACGCCGACGTGGGCACCTTCCGCGATCTCGTCGCGCGCGCCGAGCCGGGTGACTGGGCGCGCGCCGTCGCCTTGCGCGACGTCGTGCTCAGCCCGATCCCGCAGGTGCTCGCGCTGCCGCTCGGCGTCGACGCCACGCGCGGCGCCGTCCGCTTCGCGGCCCGCATGGCGAGGCTCGTCGATCCGATCGGCGTCGTGCAGCCGCTGCTCGGCTGGGTGCAGCACGTGCTGCCCGAGCTGCCCTCGGTCGGCGGGCGCGCGGCGCCGGGGTTCGATCCGCTCGAGGCGCTCCGCAGGCTCATGCAGCGCGCGGAGGCGAGCAAGCGGGTCGAGTGAGGGGGGCTGCGGGTTCGGCGGCGGCGCCCGGCGGCGAACCGCTATTGAATCGAGAGGGGCGCGCAGGTCGAGACGCCCGCGCCCACGATGGTCATGCCGGTGTCGGCGATGTACTCGGTGACCGAGCCGGTCGGCGTCATCTGCCAGACGTTGGTGCTCGTATCGAGATCGCCCTGCAGGAAGATGTAGTAGTCGCCCCCCCAGAACGCGAACGCCCACGCGCTCGGCGAGACCGCGATCGACGACGAGAGGGCGCTCAGGTCGAACGACTTGATGGCCTTCGCGGTGGTCTTGTCGATCTGCGCGACCTTCGGAGGGTTGCCCTGCGGCATGAAGGCCCACAGCTCGCCGTTCGCGTTGCCGGTGAACTCGGGGCCGCCCACCGGGAGGCTCCCGATCGCGTGGACTTGGCCCGTCGCGGGGTCGAGCGACGCCATGTCGGCGCCGGTGGTGTTGCCGATGTAGAGCGTCTCCTGCGTCGAGCCCGCGGCGTTCGTCGAGTAGCCCATGCCGAACTGGCCGAAGCCGTTGGTGCCGCACGCGAACGGGGTCGCGCCCTTGCAGTTCGCGTTGGTGATGTCGACCTTGTACACGCCCTGGCAGCTGCCGCCGTTCATCAGATCGACGTAGGCGGTGCCGTCGCGGGCGATCGCCATCGAGTTCGGCTGCGTGCCGGCGCCGCAATTCACGGTGCCGATCGAGGTGAACGCCGCCATCGACTTGATCGTCGGGTCGAACTTGAAGAGCGTGTTGTTCTGGTCGAGTACGTACACGTACTTGGTGGCCGCGGCGCAGTCGCTCGGCGTGCCCGGGCTGCCGCTCGCGCCGTCGACCTGAAGGTTCGCGTCGAAGTCGCCTCCGGGGGTGGTGCCCGAGTCCTGCGTCGACTGCAGCGTCCCACCGCCGCCGCTCTTGCCGGCCGAGCATGCGGACGACATCGTGAAGAACAGGATGGCGGCAAAGGAGGAGTGTGCGCGCATGCGTTCCCTCGGGGGTGGGTGACCCCGAGAGCGTACCAGAGCCGAGCCGCCGGTCGCGCCGGCGCGCCCCTCGGGAGGACCGGCAGGCGGTCGCCCCGGCGCCCGTAGGTACACGGGGGGCCAGAAGTGCTAGAAAGCCCGCCCTCCCATGCTCGACATGTTCCGCAAGCGCGGGGTCGCGTCCGTCGTCTACTCGGGGCTGATGGCGGCGATGGCCGTCATCTTCATCATCCAGTTCCGACCCGGCGCGAACAGCCAGACCTCCAGCCTCACCAAGAAGTGCGTCGCCAAGGTGCGGGGCGAGTGCATCGACGACAAGGACTGGCGCGCGCAGCGCTACCTGCTGCGCGGATACGGCGAGCAGGCGCCCGCCCTCAATTACAACAAGATGGCCGTCGACTCGCTCATCGAGCGCACGCTCCTCGAGAACGAGGCCAAGCGCCTCGGCGTGCGCGTCAGCGACGACGACGTCATGCAGGAGATCATCCGCTACAAGGTCTACGTCCACGTGCCCGCCGTGGCGCGAGGGCAGGCGCGGATGCTCGGCATCAACGACGCGGGCTTCCGCGGGATCGCCTTCGGCACCAAGGAGAACCCGTTCGAGCAGCAGACCTACGAGAAGGCGGTTCGCAACCTCACCGGCCAGACGCCGGCGGAGTTCGAGGACAACCAGCAGCACGAGCTGCTCGCCGCGCGCGTGCTGCAGCTGGTCGCCGAGCGCGTGCGCGTGAGCGACGACGAGGTGTGGGCGCAGTACGCCAACGACCGCACGACGGTGACCACGCGCTACGTGCGCTTCTCGCCGAAGTACTTCGGCGAGCGCTTCGTGCCGCAGGATCTCGCGTCGATCGAGAAGTGGGCGGCCGATCACAAGGCCGAGGTCGACGCCAAGGCGACGGCGCTCCCGAAGGACAAGCCTCCGAAGCTCATCAAGGCGCGCCACATCCTGATCGCGTCGAAGAAGGACGAGCCCGCCGACAAGCGCGCCGAGGCGAAGAAGAAGGCCGAGGAGCTGCTCGCAGAGGTGCGCGCCGGCGCCGACTTCGCGAAGCTCGCCAAGGACGACAGCGCCGATCCGGGCTCGAAGGACAACGGCGGCGAGTACGACTGGAACGACGGCTCGCAGTACGTGCCCGAGTACCAGAAGTCGATCAACGAGCTGAAGCCCGGCGAGGCGAACGTCACCGAGACGCAGTTCGGCTACCACGTCATCCAGGTCGTCGGCCGGCTCGACGGCACCGCCGCCGTGGCCTACCCGCTCTACGTGCAGGCCAAGGGGGACGAGCTCGCCAAGGCCGCCGCCGACAGGGTCTCGCAGGCGCTGGTCGGCAAGGTGCCGGTCAAGGCCGACGAGCCGGCCGTGAAGGCGAAGATCGACGAGGCGAAGAAGTCCGGCAAGCAGGAGGCCGAGGCGACCCAGCAGGTCATCGACGACGAGACCAAGCAGCGCGTCGACGCCGCGATCACCGAGGTGCTCAAGTCGATGGCGCCGTCGGAGCCGAAGCCCGCCGCGGCGCCGAAGCCCGCGCCCGCCGCCGCCGCGCCCGCGAGCCAGAAGAAGGACGACAAGGGTGCCCCCGCGCCGAGCGGCGAGACCAAGGACGAGGCCGCGCCCGCCGCGCCGCCGCTCCCCGCGTGGGAGACCGACGAGCGCCGCCCGCGCGTCGAGGAGTCGAGCGCCGTCAACGCGTCGGGCTCCCCGGTCAACGGCCTCGAGGATCAGCAGCCGATCGTGCAGGCGGCGTTCAAGCTCACGCCGGGTGCGCCGCTCACGGCGGCGCCGGTCAAGGCGTCCGGCGACTACTTCCTCGTGATCCTGCGCGATCGCCACGACGCGACCAAGGAGGAGTTCACCAAGGATCGCGCGCCGTACGTCGCCGGGATGCTCGCCAAGAAGCGCGAGGACGCGGTGGTGAACTTCCTGAATGACCTGCGCGAGTCGCTCGGCAAGGACGTCTGGATCGATCAGAGCTACGTCGCCGACGAGAAGAAGCAGCAGGGGGGCGGCGAGCAGTCGTCGCCGTACGAGGACGAGCCGTCGCAGTGACCGACGCGCGCCTCGGCCTGTCGGACCTCCGCCTCCACCAGGCGACGCTCGCCAACGGCGCGCGCGTCGTCGTCGTGCCGCAGCCCTCGCTGCACCGGGTGGCGCTCGGCGTCTACGTGGGCGCGGGCTCGCGCTACGAGGGCGCCGAGACCAACGGCATCTCGCACTTCCTCGAGCACATGCTCTATCGCGGCACGGACAAGCACCCGACCGCGCACGCGCTCAACCTGGCCTTCGAGCGCCTCGGCGGCACGCTGTACGCGGCGACGCACGCCGATCACACCTACCTCGCGATCACGACGCCGGCGCGCCACGTCGAGGCCGCGTGCACGCTGCTCGGCGAGTCGATGCGCGCGCCGCTCCTCTCGGCGATCGACGTCGAGCGGCGCATCGTGCGCGAGGAGATCCTCGAGGACCTCGACGAGGACGGGCGCCAGGTGGACGTCGACAACGTCGTGCGGGCCCTCGGCTTCGGGGATCACCCGCTCGGCTTCACGATCACGGGGCCGCTCGCCGCGGTCGATCGCTGGGACGAGCCGACCCTGCGCGCGCACCTGCGCCGCAACTACGTGGGCGACAACGCGGTCGTCGTGCTCGCCGGGGCGATCGACGAGAAGACCGGCCTGCGCTTGGCGAAGCACGCGTTCGGCGAGCTGCCGCGCGGCGAGCGCGCGCGCTACGTCCCCTTCGCGCCGACCCAGCGCGGCGTCCGGCGCAAACACGTCCCCTCGCCGGGCAGCCAGACCGATCTGCGCCTGTCGTTCATCACGCCGGGCGAGAAGAGCCCGATGGCGCCGGCGGTCGAGCTGCTCTTGCGCGTGCTCGACGACGGGATGTCGACGCGCCTCTATCACCGGCTGGTCGACGAGGGGGGGCTCGTCTACGACTGCGAGGCGACGTGGGAGCCGTTCGAGGACTGCGGCGCGTTCGATCTCGGGGCGGAGGTGCAGCACGCGCGCATCGGCGAGGTGGTCGAGGCGTGCGTCGAGCTGGTCGAGGAGCTCGCGGAGCACGGGCCGACGACGGCGGAGATCGACAAGGCGCGCGAGCGGCACCACTTCGCGGTCGAGGCCATGCTCGACGACGCGGAGGCGATCGCGGAGGGGGCAGGCGGGGCTGTGTTCTTCGATCGGCCGAGGGAGCCCACGGCCTGGGCGACGCGCTTCGACGGGCTCGATCGCGCGGCGCTCGCGGAGGCGGCGCGGACGATCTTCCGGGCCGACCGCGCGAGCCTGGTGACGGTGGGCACGATGCCGACGCAGGCACGCGAGGTCGTCAAGCGGGCGCTCGCGCGCTTGGCGTAGGGGGCGTCGGCGGCGGCATCGGCAGCGGCGGCGGCGGCGGCAGCGGCAGCGGCGGCGGCAGCGGCAGCGGCGGCGGCGTCGGCTTCGGCTTCGGCTTCGGGATCGGCCTCGGCTTCGGCATCGGCATCGGCCTCGGCCTCGGCTTCGGCTTCGGCTTCGGCTTCGGCTTCGGCTTCGGCTTCGGCTTCGGCTTCGGCCTCGGCTTCGGCATCGGCGTCGGCCCCGCTGCCAGAGCAACCGCCCGCCCCTGCAACCGCGCGCCGGCTTCGCCGTCACTGGCGGTTGCAGGGGCGGGCTACTGGGCTCGCTCGCTCATGCAGGTGGTGGGCGCGGGGCGAT
>JAJXTK010000328.1 GCA_021783935.1 Myxococcales bacterium
CGATCGTACTGCGCCGCCGCCTCCCGCTCCCTTCCCACGCACCGCGGGGGAAGGGCTGGGGATGGGGGCTGTTAGAACGCGACCACTCGCTCAGCAGGAGAACCACACCCCCCGCGCCGGCGAGGAGCACGGGTGACGCGCGCCGCGAGGCGGTCCACGGTGCCGGCCGTGGCCGACGCCGTGAAGAAGCGACCGCTGTCGATCGTGATCCTGTGCACGCTCGCCGTGATCGGCACCGTGCTCGGCGCCGCGTACGTCCCGTTCCTGCGGCAGGCGCGCGGGCTCGGCGGCTTCTACATGGCCTACCTCGCGCTCGCGACGATCGTCGGGCTCGCGGCGCTCTGGGGCTACTTCCAGCTCAAGCGATGGGGCGTGTTCCTCTACGGCGCCCTCATGCTCGCCAACCAGCTCGTGCTGTTGCGCATCCACGCGTGGGCGGCGCAGTCGCTCGTGATGCCGCTCATCGTGCTCTGCGTCGGGCTGTGGAACTGGCGCGTGATGGACTGAGGGGGGTCAGCCGGAGCTCCGCGGCACCGACGCCGCGACGCAGGTCTCCGCCCGCGGCAGCACCGCGCCCCCTGCGACCCGCAGCCCGCGATCGAGCTCGGCGTGCTCGGCGAGCCAGACCTCGCTCATGCCTCCCTCGCCGAGGCGGCCCCGCACTTCGTAGCCGCCGATGCGCGCGCCGGTCTCCGGCATCGTCGCACGCCAGCCGGATCGCGCAGCGCGAGGTCGCAGAAGCTCCGTCGTGCTCGACGGTCGAGGGGCCTCGCGTGCGCGCACGCGTGAGGTCGGGCCCATCGCCGCCGCGAGTGCGCCGCTCTGTGCCGAACGCCCCGCGGGACCTGGCGAGCGATCGCGGCGCGGCGGGGAGATTCGGGGCAAATCTGCCTCAAAAACGAGCGAATTCGTGCGATGGCCCCGCCCTTGCTGTCGCACGTGGGCCCGACCTGGAGGTTCCACGATGCTCGCTCGCGTCCACTCCGCGCGCTTCTCGAAGCTCGCCCCGCTCGTCGCGCTCTTCGGCCTCGTCTCGGCGGTCGGCACCGGCGCGTGCGGCTCCGGCTCGACCCCGAGCTCGGGCGCGATCGGCGTCGGCACGCCCGATCACCCGAGCACCCAGGCGCTCACCATCGACGAGGCGAACCTCTCCGCGACGCTGGCCGATCGCGCCCTGCACCTGTCGATCCCGGTGCGCGCGAGCGCCGCCACGAGCGGCTCGCTCAACCTGTCGATCCGCAGCGTCGACGGCGCTCGGAGCCTGTCGACGACCACGCGCGCCTACGCCCTCGCCGCCGGCGACGCGACGCTGAGCGCCGATCTGGCGCTCCCCGAGGACGTCGCCTCGCAGGCCGATCTGGTGCGCTACGTCGTGCGCATCGACGACGGCAAGGCCAACTCGCTCCAGGTCACCGCGAGCCTGCTGCGCGTCGTCGTCCCCTACGAGGTGCGCCTCGAGGGGCCGGCCTCGGTGGTCAAGGGCAAGCCCGGCCGCTGGCGGGTGCGCGCCGACGACGCGATTCGTCGCCAGCCGATCGCGGGGCAGCCCGTGCAGCTGCAGCTGAAGAACGGCGCCAGCGTCGCGCAGACGCAGACGGCGACGACGGGCCCCGCCGGCGACGCGGTCTTCGACCTCTCGCTGCCGAGCGCGGGGAGCTGGTCGCTGGTCGCGAGCGCCGCCGCGCAGGGCACGCAGGCCGCCGTCTCGAGCCCGCTCCAGTACGTCGAGCCCGGGCCGCGCATGCTGCTCACCACCGACAAGCCGATCTACCAGCCGGGGCAGATCGTCCACATCCGCACGCTCACCCTCGACGCGCAGGCAGGCTCGCCGGTGGCCAACCAAGTGGCCGCCTTCGAGGTCTTCGACGGCAAGGGGAACAAGCTGCTCCACCAGGAGGGCAAGACCGACGCGTTCGGCGTCGCGTCGACCGATTTCCAGCTCGGCTCGGTGCTCAACGAGGGGGACTTCAAGGTCCAGGCGACGGCCGGCAGCGCGAGCGCCCAGAAGACCGTGAACGTCGGCCCCTACGCGCTGCCGAAGTTCCGCGCCGACGTCACGACCGACAAGTCCTGGTATCTGCCCGGCCAGACGCTGACGGCGAACGTCGACGCGGGCTACTTCTTCGGCAAGCCGGTCGCGACGGCCGACGTCTCGGTCGAGGCCTCGACCCTCGACGTCGGTCAGACGGTCTTCCAGAAGGCACAGGGCAAGACCGACGCGAACGGCAAGTGGTCGTTCTCGATCCGGCTGCCGAGCTCGCTCGTCGGCCTGCCCCTCGAGCGCGGCAACGCGCTGGTCCACCTCGCCGTGAAGGTCACCGACACGGCGGGCCAGCAGGTCACCAAGGATCTGCTGGTCACCGTCTCGCAGAACGGCCTCGACATCGTGCTCGTGCCCGAGGCGACCTCGATCGTGCCCGACGTCGACAACGAGCTCGATCTGTTCGTCACCGACCCCGGCGGCGGGCCGATCGCCGCGGCGCCGGTCACGATCTCCTTCGAGAAAGGGAGCACGCCGCTCGTCGGGAGCACCGACGCGTACGGCCAGGCCACCTTCCACTGGAACCCCGGGCAGAGCTGCGCGAGCGGCTGCGCGCTCCTCGCCGCGGTGACGAGCGCCGGCTCGGTCGCGAGCAAGAGCTTCTCGTTCGGCGCGCAGCAGGGCTCGGCGCACGTGCTCGTGCGCACCGACAAGGCGGTCTACTCGGTCGGCGACGTGGTCACCGTCGAGGTGGACTCGACGCTCGACGCGGGCAGCATCTACGTCGACTGGCTGCAGGAGGGGCAGACGGTCGACATGCGCACGCTCACCGCCGCGCACGGCACGGCGCGCTTCACCGCCGCGATCGACCCGACCCGCGCCGGCGCCAACCGCATCGAGGCCTACGTCGTCGACGCCGACGGGAACATCGTCCGCGCCGGGCGCACGATCTACGTGAAGAAGACCGGGGCGCTCAACGTCACGCTCGCGACCTCGAAGCCGCAGTACGCGCCCGGCCAGACGGCCCACCTCGCCTTCAAGGTGACCGACGAGACCGGCGCGCCCGCCGTCGCCGCGCTCGGCGTGCAGATCGTCGACGAGGCGGTCTTCTCGCTCGTCGACGCGCAGCCGGGGCTCTTGCGCACCTACTTCGAGCTCGATCAGCAGTTCGCCGCGCCGCAGTACGAGATCGACGCGCCGCCCGGCGACTTGATGAGCGTCGCCGCCGACGCGCAGGGGAGCGATCCCAACGCCGCGGGCGCGGCGCAGCGCAAGGCGGCCGGCATGCTCGCGGCGATGCAGGACGGCGACGCGGCCGGCGTCGCCCTCGGCAGCTGGGCGGCGGTGGTCTCGCAGGCCGACACGCAGCTTCAGCCCTATTTCCAGGCGTTCAAGGACGACAACCGCCTGCCGTTGGCGCTGCTCGCCGCGCGCACCGTGGCCGATCTGAAGACGCTCGGTTGCACGCCGGAGCAGTACTACTGCCAGACCAAGGGGACCTACTTCGCGCAGGCGTTCGTCGACCTGCTCACCTCGTCGATCACCGCCTACGACTTCTGGGGCAACCGCTACCACGTGCAGGGGCAGCCCTGGTCGAACCCGCTCACCTTCACGAGCGACGGCCCCGACGAGCGCGCCGGCACCGCCGACGATCAGACCTTCAGCTACACCTTCGCCGATCTCGGCGTGCCGAACGTCACCCCGCCCATGGAGGACGGCACGGCGGGCGCGCCCGGCAACGCGGGCGGCGGCGCGATGGACGCGGGCATGGCGATGGACAGCGGCACCCCCACCACCGCGCCGGGCGGCGACGGCGGCACGTCGGGCAGCGAGCCGCGCGTGCGCTCGTATTTCCCCGAGACGCTGTACGTGAACCCCGCGCTGATCACCGACTCGACCGGCAGCGCGTCGATCGACGTCGCCATGGCCGACAGCATCACGCGCTGGCGCGTCTCGAGCCTCGCCAACGCCCAGAACGGCAAGCTCGGAGGCGGCCTCGACGGCATCACCGTCTTCCAGGACTTCTTCACCGACGTGAACTTCCCGGCGTCGCTCACCCTCGGCGATCAGGTGAACTTCCCGATCACGGTCTACAACTACCTGACCACGCCGCAGACGGTGACCGTCTCGCTCGCCCCCGGCGACTGGTACGCGCCGCTCGGCAACACCGCGCAGACGGTCAGCCTCGCGGCCGGGCAGGTGCTCGGCGTGCAGTTCCCGGTGCGCGTCACCCAGGTCGGCGTGCACGCGCTCACCGTGAAGGCGGTCGGCTCGTCGCTCAGCGACGCGGTCGCGCGCACGGTGCAGGTCGATCCGGGCGGCCTGGCGGTGCCGACGAGCGTGTCGGGCTCGGTCGGCGCGGGGGCGGTCACGCAGACCTTCACCTTCCCCGCCAACGCGATCGCGGGCTCGCCGCGCCTGTTCGTCGACGTGTTCCCCGCCTACCTCGCGCAGGCGGTGCAGGGGATGGACAGCCTCCTGCGCGTGCCGACCGGGTGCTTCGAGCAGACGACGTCGACGACGTGGCCGAACGTCCTGGTGCTGAACTACATGACGCAGACGCACCAGATCACCCCCGACATCCAGCTCAAGGCCGACTCGCTGATCTCGGCGGGCTACCAGCGCCTCTTGACCTTCGAGCACACCGGCGGCGGCTTCTCGTGGTTCGGCATGCAGGACCCGGCGCCCTTCCTCTCGGTCACGGCGTTCGGCGTGATGGAGTTCGCCGACATGGCGAAGGTGCACACCGTCGATCCGGCGATGCTGCAGCGGACCATCCAGTGGCTGGTGAGCCAGCAGCAGTCCGACGGCTCCTTCAAGGGGGACACCTCCGAGTTCTTCACCTTCCAGACGAGCACGCTGCGCAACAGCGCGTTCGTGCTCTGGGCGCTCGAGGCTGCGGGGTACACCGGGCCGGCGATCGGTTCGGCGCTCGCCTACGTCACGGCGAACGCCGCCGTGGCGACCGAGGACGCCTACACGCTCGGCCTGCTCGCCAACGCCCTCCAGCTCGCGGCGCCGAACGCGCCGATCACCCAGTCGGTCTTCGATCGCATCGACGCGACGAAGGTCGTCGGCCCCAAGGGGACCTCGTGGTCGACGGCGGGCACGCAGACGAACTTCTACGGCAGCGGCGTCGACGCCGACGTCTCGGCCACCGCGCTGATCGCGAGCGCGCTGGTCACGCGCGGCGGCTACCCCGACTCGGTCAAGGGGGCGATGGAGTACCTCACGAGCTCGCGCGATCCGAACGGCAACTTCGGCTCGACGCAGGCCACCGTCTGGACGCTGCGCGCGCTCTTGATGGCGGCCACCAAGGGCACCGAGGCGGCGGTCGGCTCGATGCAGGTCGCGCTCGACGGCAAGCCCTTCGGCGCGCTCGACCTGCGCGCCGATCAGGCCGACGTGATGAGCACCGTCGATCTCGGCAGCGCGCTGAGCGCGGGCTCGCACTCGGTGACGCTCACCTTCGTCGGCACCGGCAAGGCGAGCTACCACATGGTCTCGGGCTACAACCTCGCGTGGGCCGACGTGCCCGCCCCGCCGCTCGGCCCGATCACGGTGAGCGTCTCGTACGACAAGACGAACCTCGCGCTCGGCGACACCGTGACGGAGACCGTGCACCTGGTGAACAACACCGCGAGCACGCAGAACATGGTGCTCGTCACGCTCGGCGTCGCCCCCGGCTTCGCGGTCGAGATGGACGACCTCGCGCCCTACCTCGCGTCGAACGTGCTCTCGAAGGCGGAGCCGACCGGCAAGCAGCTCACGCTCTATCTGAGCAAGCTGCCGCCGTCCTCGACGCTCGACCTCTCGTATCGCCTGCGCGCGACGATGCCGGTCACCGCCTCCGACGGCGGCGGCGAGGCGCACCTCTACTACCAGCCCGATCAGAGGAGCGCGGTCGCCTCGACGACGCTGACCGTCAACCCGTAGCGCTCTGACCTCACCCCCAGCCCCGCGTCCTCAGCGGGAGAGAGCAGCGAGGGGCAAGGATCCCATCCCTGCGCTGCTGCCTCTCCCGACGAGGGCGAGGCAGGCCGGGCGGGTGAGCTTCCCGCAGGCGCGGTTCAGGGCACGAACCAGCGACCGACCACGTAGGTGAGCTGCACGCCGCCGGCCGTGCAGGCGACGCGCAGGTGCGCGCCGGGCTGGGCGGCGTACTCGCGCATGTCGACCTCGATCTGCTTGAGCCCTTGCGGGATCTCGATCGAGGCCTTGGTCGAGTCGTCGCCGACGATCGAGAGCTCGAGCATGGTCTTGTCGAGCAGGCCGTTGGTGCCGAGCGCGACGTAGGCGAGGCGCCCCGGCGAGGTCGGCTCGTTCAGCGGCGCCTCGATCGAGGCGGGCGCGTCGAGCTCGACCTCGTGCATGCCGTCGGGGAGCATCTCGGTCGTCGCGCTGACCTTGCCCGTGGTCACGCACGGCGGCTGCTGCCTTGCGCAGTTCTCGAGGTCGAAGGCGGCCAGATCCTGATCGATCGCGAGGATCTTCGGCGACGAGCAGCCGATGAGCGCGAGCGACGCGAACGCGAAGGCTCGCCTACCCGAGGACACGGATCACCCCGTCGAGCGCGATGACGAAGCCGCCGAAGTCGAACTTGCCGGTCGTCGGCGTGACCGGCGAGACGGTCGGCGCGACGCCGTAGCCGAAGCGCATGCGCACGCCGCCGGCGTCCTTGCCGATGCGCATGCCGACGCCGCCGCGCACCGCCCAGGCGCCGACCGACTCGTAGGCGCCCGGCTGGCCGATCCAGCCGAGCCCGCCGGTGACGTCGGCCCAGAAGAAGAGCCGAGGCCAGTCGAACACCGCCGCCTCCGCGCGCACGCCGAGGAACAGCGCGTCGGTCGTGATCGGCTGCACGCCGTCGTAGGGGGCGCCGAGGTGGCCGAGCGAGGCGCGCAGCAGCGGGCCCACGGTGAGCCAGCCGTCGTAGGCGATGCCGAGCTGCGCCGAGGCCTCGAGCTCGTACATGAGCGTCGTGCTGCGCGTGTCGTAGCCGAGGGCCGTGCCGGAGCTCCGGTAGTCCGACAGGTTCGGCGGCGAGATGGCCCCGCCGACGATCACGTCGAGCTGCCGGGCGTCGGCGCGCGCCGCGCACGCGAGCAGCGAGCCCGCGATGGCGATCGACACGAGCACCCGCTTCATGGAGCGGCGTCGTAGCACAAAAACGCGGGCGCCTTACCCATCGAGCCGGCGCGCGCCGCCCCGCCCCGAGGGGGTGAATCCCTCGGGGCCGAACCC
The DNA here is from genome assembly GCA_021783935.1 of Myxococcales bacterium. Taxonomy (GTDB): domain Bacteria; phylum Myxococcota_A; class Polyangia; order Polyangiales; family JADJMO01; genus CAIXWQ01. Next base: position 7,226 of record JAJXTK010000328.1, read on the forward strand.
CACGCGGCTCGCTTCGCTCGAGCCT
>JAJXTK010000329.1 GCA_021783935.1 Myxococcales bacterium
TCGCGGGGTCGTCGGCGCGCGCTGCGAGAGGCTCGGCGCCGGCCCGGACGGTGGCGTGATCGCCGCGGGCGAAGGCGTCGACGAGCCGATCGAGCTCCGGGTCGCGAGGAAACTTGGCTGCGAACGCCGGACGCTCGCGCGCCGGATCGCGCGACGGCGAGAGCAGCTTCGCGAGATCCATGCGCGCTCGCTCGTAGCACGTTTGGGGCGCGGCGAGCGACGCCGGGGGCGCTGGCCCGGCGTCGCCTTTCCGCCGAGGGGGCTACCATGGGCACATGCGACGCACGCTGGCCCTCGCGCTCCTTCCGCTCGCTCTACTCGGTTGCAGCTCCAAGAGCCCGTCCGCGTCCGCCGACGCCGGCGGCGGGGTCGATCTCGACGAGTGGATCGCGCAGCTACCGCAGTCGTGCGCCTTCGACTGCCAGAACGGCTGCCCCGACGAGGCGACCGGCCCGTTCGTCTGCCCTTCGATGGGCGAGTGGGCGAGCCTGCCGCACGACCCCGCGGCGTGCGGCGCCGGGCCGACGACGCCCACGCCGACCAGCGGCCAGTGCGCCATCGGCGCGCCGACGGGCGAGGCGCTCGCCAAGGCCGGCCCGATCGCGGGGCAGACCAACCAGTGGGTGCTGCCGGACGGCCACCGCATGACTCCGGCCGGCAGCGAGGCCCTGCTGGTCGACGACACGCACGTCGGCGGCTTCCCCGTCTCGATCGCGAAGGTCCCGGCGACCAACCTGGCGCTCGTCGTCGACGCGGGCTTCGGCGACCACCTGGTGCGCTCGATCGATCTCGCCGCGCTCGCCGCCAACACGACCGCGGTCATCCGATCGACGCTCCTGGTGCCGCGCGCGAACTGGGGGATCGCGATCGTCGCGGGCTCCACGGCCGGCACGCACCGCGCGTTCGTCGCGGGGGGCGACTCGGGCAAGATCAACGTGATCGACGTCGACGACGCGAGCGGCGCGCTGACGGCCGCGACGCCCATCGATCTCGGCATGCAATCGGGCACGCCGTTCTTCTCGCAGGGGCTCGCGGTCAGCGCCGACGGCAAGCGGCTCGTCGTCGGCAGCGTGAACGCCCCCGACACCGCGATCGTGTCGCTCGAGGCCAGCAACTTCGGCGCCGTCGTCTCGCGCCCGAGCCTCGGCGGCGCCGAGCAGTACGGCGCGTTCGTCGACCCCGCCGACACGACCGGCGAGGTCGCCTACGTGCCGTTGTGGGGCGGCTCGCGCGTCGTCGCGCTCGACCTCGCGACCGGCACGGTGAAGCAGACGATCCCGACGGCCAAGAACCCCGAGGGGATCGCGTTCCTCGACGCGCGCTGGATGGTGGTCGCCGACGCCGACGGCGACGCGCTCACGATCGTCGATCGCGTCGCGGCGGCGGCCGTCGCGACGGTGCCGATCGCGCAGCCGCAAGGCACTACCCCGGCGCGCGGCTACGCGCCGAGCGCGCTCACCTGGGACGCCACGGCCAAGCGGCTCTACGTGGCCGAGGCGATCCTGAACGCGGTCGAGGTCTTCGACGTGGACGTGTCGGGGGCCCAGCCGCTGCTCACCTCGCGCGGGCGGCTGCCGACGTCGTGGTGGCCGACCGACCTGGCGATCGACGCCGCCTCCGGACGGCTGCTGGTGCTCGCCGGCCGCGGGCACGGCGTCGGCACCGGGCGCACCGGCAAGCGCTTCGGCCCCGGCTACGGCGAGATCGCCGAGAGCATGCACGGCAGCGTCGAGTCGATCGATCTCACGGCGCTCGACGCGGCGTCGCTCGCGACGTTCAGCGCCCAGGTGCAGAAGAACGCCGACCTCGCGGACGTCGGCGGCTACCCCGCGCCGAGCTGCCCCGCCGGCGTCGACGACTTCCCGGTGCCGGTCACCAACACCCAAGGGGCGTCGAAGCAGATCCGGCACGTCGTCTTCATCGTCCGCGAGAACAAGAACTTCGACGGCGTCTTCGGCGATCTCGGCGGCGCCGTCGACGGCCACGCCGACCTCGTGCTCGACCCCGGCCAGATGCCCGCGCTGTACCCGAATTTCCGGGGCATCGCGAAGACGTGGACCGCCGCGGACAACTACTACACCGACGCCGAGTACTCGAACCAAGGGCACGTCTGGACGACCTACGGCCGCACGACGGACTACACCGAGCGCACCTGGATGATCGGCGCCGCGGGCTACGGGCGCACCGCGGGCGGCGGCGTGACGGTCGCGGGGCGCGCCGAGGAGGGCTCGGTCTTCGAGTGGCTGCTCGCGCAGAAGATCCCGTTCGACGTCCTCGGCGAGGGGACCGGGCTGCCGGCCGTGCCGACCGACGGCTCGCGCAACCCGCTCGACCTGAACTACCCGGGCATCGCGCAGAACATCGGGCTCGAGGACGTCACCAAGAGCTGCTACTTCGCGGCGCGCGCGCGCGTGAAGTGCGACCTGAACGGGTTCGTCTACATGACGCTGCCGAACGATCACACCTTCGGCGGCAGCGGCGGTCGCCCGACCCCCGAGACGATGATCGCCGTCAACGACGAGGCCACCGGCGACGTGCTCGACGCGCTCGGCCGCTCGCCGTTCTGGAAGGACACCCTCGTGATCGTCACCGAGGACGACCCGCAGGACGGCGCCGATCACGTGGATCTGCACCGCACGCCGATCATCTTCGCGGGGCCGTGGGTGAAGAAGGGGTACGTCGCGCACGGCCACTACGACGTCGCCTCGCTCATCAAGCTCTTCGCCCACCTGAACGGGCTCCCCTACCCGAACGAGGTCGTCGCGCGCGCGCCGCTGCCGCTCGAGATGTTCACCTCGACGCCCGACTACGCGACCTGGACGGCGATCGCGCGCACGTGGCCGCGCGCGTGCAACGCGTCGAGCTCGGCGTTCGCCTACGAGGCGGCGGGGTGGGACTTCAGCGACGTGGACGAGCAGCCCGGTCTCGGCGCGCAGGTGCGCCGAATGCTTGGCGCCTCGCCGACCGAGCGCGGGCCGCTGCTGCAGAAGGTCGCCGGGGCGCCGCCTCGCGCGAGCGCGCGAGAGGACGACTGATCGAGTAGAAGGTCCCTCGCATGGCCTCCTGGAGCGGCTGGCTCGCCGCGCTCTTCATCGTCGTCGCAGCGAGCGTGCCCGTCCTCTATCGCCTGCGTGAAGGCAAGCGCGCCGCGCTCGGCACGCCGCCGCTCCGGGCGCACGTCCTGCTCGGGCTCGCCACCTCGATCGCGACCTTCGTGCACACGGGGCTGGTCCTGCCGGAGCTCGGCTCCGAGGCGGCCGTCGGCGCGGGCGGCTACGCCTTCGCGGCGGGCGCCGTCGCGTTCCTGGTCATGATCGCGCACGGCGGGCTCGGCCTCGGCCTGCGCGATCCGAAGCGGAAGGATCGCGCACGGCAGCGTCGACGCCACGCGACGACGGCGGCGATCCTCGCGGCGATCGTGATCGCGCACGTCGTGCTGCTGATGCGCGCGCGCATGGGCTGACGGGTTCTTGACCACCCAGAGCGCTCGCGCCGACTCGACGGGCGAATCGTGGGGCGCGTAGGGTCCAGCTTCGAGATTCGACCCTACGTAGCGGAGCCATGAAGCCATCAGGTCAATATTACCCCCCCCGGTAGGGGGCCATGCCAGCCGCGTCAGCCAGTGGGAAATAGAGCGCCTCGAGCCATGCGACGATCCGCCGAGGCGCTTGTGGAGGATCGCCCGCGCGATGACGGCGGCGCTTGGTTGTCTCTCACTCGTCGTCGCCACCGAGTGCCTCGCGAGCTGCGGCCCCACCCTTCCCTCGACGTGCCAAGGCTGCGGACCCGACCAGGCCAGAGACTGTTCTGGCAACTGCGTGACCCCGGTCGAGGTGGGAAGTGCGTGCTCGATCGACCCGTGCGCGCCGAACGGCCAATGCGTCTCGGGCGCCCGCTGCGTCACGTCCTATAACTTCCTCGGTGACAATGGGATGGGCGTCTGCGATCGACAGCTCGCCGTCATGCCCACCACAGCCTGCGCCTACGAGGCCGGTGGCGAAGATCCGTGCGCCTGGGGACCGGCGGGCGTCGGCTGGGAGGCCCGCGCCTTCTTCTGCTCGCCCCCCAAGTGCGGCGGCCCAAGCGTCTGCACGCGCGCCGGCGGCGTCGGGGATCCCTGCGACGGCGTGATGGAGCTGCCCCAAACGACCTCCGCATGTCAGCCGTGCGCGCCGGGCCTCGCATGCCAAGACGGTCACTGCTTCAAGCGCTGCAACAACTCCAGCGATTGCGACTGCGTACATGGATCGAGCTGTGCGGGTCCGAGCCTTCCCACGGACCCGCTGGCGCCACCAGGCGCGTGCGTCTCGTGCTCGAGCCTGCGGCAGTCGTGCGATCGCGGGCACCCCTGCTGCGACGGAAGCCTCTGCGGGGCTCCCGGCTGCGACCCGACCCCGAACACCACCTGCATGGGAATCGTTGGAACGTGCTGCCGCGCCACCGGAGAACCCTGCAGCGCCAGAGGCGACTGTTGCGGCGCGAGCAGCTGCAGGGCCGGACGCTGCGAGAAGTGCATCGTGCGCGATGCGGGACAGTGCTGGAGCGACGACGATTGCTGCTCGGGGCTCTCATGCATTGGCAATGTCTGTCGAAAGCGCTGCGTGCCCGGCGGTACTTGCGATACCGGCCAAAAGGGAGCGTGCCAGGCTGGCGTCTATGTGTGTCCCAGCGAATACGTCGATCCCGTCTGCCAGCGCATGGTCGGTCCGACCTCGGAGGACTGCAGCGGTGCCGACAGAGACTGCGACGGCACCGCCAACGACATCCCGGCAACTGCGTGCCAGGCCCATCCACCCGAATGCGAGAAGGCCTATCCGGAGGGAATTCAAGGTGTCTGGAAATGCGAGAACGGACAACAGGTGTGCGACGCGACGGGCTACTACTGCAAAGTGCCTGGGACCAAGACGATCAATGGGCAGTACTGCGGCTCCGGGCCCGGAGGGCCTTGCCCTGGTCTTCGCCTGAGCGAATGCGCTCCGCACCTCGGATGCGCCATGACGGTCTGCACACTTGTCGATGCGTGCAGTCCACACGAGATTCCCGCGTGCTGGCTCCCCAAGGACAACGGATACTGCTTGCCCATGTGAGACCTACAATGCCCAGCCTTCTTCGAGGCTCGCGTCCGATGTACGCCACCTCGCCGGCGCGGTTCAACCCGTTCAACCCCACTCGCCACGAGGCGTGGGCTTTAGGCGCGCTGGGCGCAACGGCGAAGCGTGCAGCAAGTGGGTCAACCCTCGTCCTCGATCCCGCCGCGGTTGCCTGCGGCTCTTTCCCTGTCGCGGCGCTTCAGCCCTCGCGCGGGAGGATTCCCGCGAACCCCGGCGAGAAGAGGGCGCGTCTGACCTCCGAGGTCCGAGATCGCGGTCGATGGCTCGCCGAGCCACGCCGACTCCCTTCGCACGAGATGCGCGCATGAGTCACCCGATCCACGTTCGCCGAACTCTCCACGCATTGGCCGGCGTGGCCCTGTTGTTCTCGCAACTCGCCTGCGGCGGTCGCGTCGCTACCTCGACCTGCACCCCGGGCGCGCGGTCGTCCTGCGCGTGCGCCAGCGGCGCCGCCGGCACCCAGGTCTGCAACGACACCGGAAGCGGCTGCGAACCCTGCTCCTGCCCCGACGCCGGCTCCGGCGCGCCGCCGCCATCCTGCGCTGGTGGCGGTCCGGGCCTCGACAACTGCAGTCCGAGCGGCAACGAGAGCTGCTGCGAGAGCCTGCTGGTGACGGGGGTCGCGACCCCGAGCTTCTATCGGAGCTACGACGGCGTCTCTGGCACCTCGTGTCTCGATGCCGATTGCGACAGCAAGGCGTATCCGGCCGAGGTCGGCGATTTTCGGCTCGACAAGTTCGAAATCACCGTGGGTCGCTTTCATAAGTACGTCGCCGCGGTCATGGCGGGCTGGAGGCCGGGCGCGGGCGCTGGCAAGCACGTGCACCTGAACTGCGGCCTGGGGCTATCGGACGGCAGAGGCGGCTACGAGACTGGCTGGGACGCCAGCTGGAACACCCCCACGAACTTTCCGATCGACTCGGCTACGTGGGATTCAAAGCTGACTCCACGAGGCCTCGACGGAGTTACATGGTCAGCTGGGAATGACAATCTACCCATCGACTACATCACCTGGTACGATGCCGCGGCCTTCTGCATCTGGGATGGCGGGTTCCTGCCGAGCGAGACGGAGTGGAACTACGCCGCTTCCGGCGGAACCGACCAGCGCGTGTATCCGTGGGGCTCGACGCCGCCGGGCGCCGACGCCAAGCTGGCCGTGTATGGCTGCTACTACCACGGCACGGGTCCCTCGAGCTGTGCCGGCGCGAACAACATCGCGCCGGTCGGCAGCATTCCAGCCGGCAATGGCAAGTACGGCCAATCGGATCTCGCCGGCAATGTCTGGGAGTGGAACCTAGACTGGGGGAAGCCGTACTTTCCGACATCTTGCACGAATTGCGTGAATCTTGTGCCGAGCGAGGTGCGATCGTCCCGGGGTGGCGCCTTCTTCAATGACCCGACGGCGCTGCTCGCGGGAAGTCGCGCTTTCGGCTTCCCGGACGACCGCGCCGTGAACGGCGCCCGTTGCGCTCGGCCGCCGTGAGGCGGTTGGTACTACTGCGTCCGTTCGCCGAGCTTGAGACTTCTGACCCGGTCGGCCGTCATTCCGGTGACCGGAGCTGCGGCCGCCCCCCGCGCTCATCGCAAGGCAGCCTGAGCTGCCACTGGTTGACGACCTGCGTTAACGCACCGGTACCGGGATTCCGACGCCGCACTCGCCACCACCGGGATCGAGAGGGCACGCTTCGCCGACTCCAGACCTCCTGACGTCCACAGGCTAACTGCCTGAAATCGTTCGAGGTCGTTCCGCAAGCCGTGATGCCAAATTTCGGCCCGGTCGGGCCCGCGGAGCGACGCTTACGCAGCGAGGCTCCGCGCCTCCTCCCTCGCGGGCATCACGACGACGCGCCCAAGTCAGGAGGTCTGGACTCCGCGCACGTCGGGCGCCGCCGGGGTCGACGGAGCTCTGCGCCGATCTCGGTGAAGTACTCGCAAAGCCGCGACATCCCGGCTGCGTCCATCTCGAAGGCCATGCTGGCCCTGTGCGGGAGCCAGCCACGTCGGGCTAAATTCGGGTGGCTCATGGTCGTGTGCACTCGCCCGAAAGTACCCCGCCCCCCGCCTTGCGCGTTGGCGCCGCATCGGGCAGGCGCGCCCCGCCACGCCGGGCAGCGGGCCGCGGCGTCTCGCTACGCC
>JAJXTK010000330.1 GCA_021783935.1 Myxococcales bacterium
CCGATCTGACGCGCGTGGCGTCGTAGATGCTGCCCTCCGAGGCGTCGCGCGTGGGGGCGACCATCACGTCGACGGGGAGCACGATCTCGACCGACCGGCCGCCGCGGCCGAAGCGCGCCTTGTCGAGCAGCGTGCGCGCGAGCGCGAGCTTGTCGGCGTCGACGTGCGAGGCGCCGATCGACCCGCCGGTGGCCGCGAAGAACGTCGTCGCGAGCTGCCCGCCGACGAGCACCGCGTCGGCGCGCTCGAGGAGCCTCTCGAAGAGCGCGATTCGGTCTTGCGACATCTCCCCGCCGAGCACGGCGAGGAACGGCCGCTCGGGCGCTTGCAGCCTCGCGAGCGCCTCGAGCTCGCGCTCGAACGCGAGCCCCATGCCGCGCGCGCGCACGAGCCGCGGCAGCGCGAACACGCTCGCCCAGCCGCGATCGGCCACCGCGAGCGCGTCGTCGACGTACACGTCGGCGAACTCGGCGAGCTTCTGGGCGAAGGGCTCGTCCCCCTGCTCCTCCTCCGGGTGGAAGCCGAGGTTCTCGAGCAGCACGATCTGCCCGTCGCGCAGCTCGCGAACGACCTTGCGCGCGGCGTCGCCGACGCAGTCCTCGTGAGGAAACAGCAGCTCGACGCCGAGCAGCTCCGCGAGGCGCGCGCCCACGGGCTCGAGCGAGAGCTTCTCCTCGTAGCCGCGCCCCTTGGGCGTGCCGCGGTGCGCGGCGAGCACGACCCGGGCGCCCTTGTCGAGCGCGAGCCGGATCGTGGGGAGCGCCGCCTGGATGCGCGCGTCGTCGGCGGCGTCGGGCGTCGCCTCGTCGGTCAGCGAGCAGTCGAGATCGAGTCGGATGAAGGTGCGCTGGTGTTCGAGATCGAGGTCGCGCACGGACGCGACGCCGTCGGGCAAGGCCATCGGGGTGCCTCCTCGGCCGAAACGCATCGGAGCGCAAGGCCGTCGTCGCGCTCACCCGCGTCGGCGGCTCGCACGCGCCAGCGCCGACGCGAGGGCGCTACCGCTCCGACCCGCCGTCGCCGGCGAGCACCGGCAGCAGCGCGCCGACGAAGCCGTCGACCCAGCGGACGTAGGCCCGAAGGCGCGTGCGGCCGGGGTCGGTGAGCCGGTACTGCGAGAGGCGACGGTGGCCGTCGAAGCCGCGGTCGACGGCGATCACCAACTCGGCCTCGAGCGCGCGCAGGTGCGCGCTGAGGTTGCCGTCGGTGAGGCCGAGCTCCTCGCAGAGCATGCGGAAGCTGATGCCGGCGCGGCGCGCGATGGCGCCCGTGATCTCGAGGCGCGGGTGCGCGAAGAGGCGTGCGTCCTTGGGCACGGCGTGGCCCTGAGTCATGGTGGTCGATCTCGGAGAAGAGTCGAAAACAACCATAGACTGGATGCATGCGTCGACCAAGCCATGTTTCGCGACTCTCTTATAATATTACTATGGATAGTATAGCTATGACGCGCGAAGCTCGCTCGGGGCCGGGCTCGCTCACGTGCGCACCATCGGCCGGAGCCGCCGCACGAGGGCCCGGCCGAACCCCTTGATGCGCGCGAGGTCGTCGACCGACTTGAGCCGCCCGAGGCGCGTGCGGAGCGCGACGACGGCTCGGGCACGGGCCGGACCGACGCCCGGCAGCCTGCGCAGCTCCTCCTCGGTCGCGAGGTTCAGGTCGACGATCAGGCCGCCGTCAGGCAGCAGCTCCACGGCGCGCGCGGAGCTCGAGGCGGAGGCTTCCGCGGCGACCTCGCCCGCCGCGCTCGCGTCGGTGACCTCGGCGACCGACGCCTCGGCCGAGACCACGGTCGCGGAGGCGGACGAGGAGGCCGACGTCGCGGTGGGTTGGGCGGCGGCGAAGCGCCCGAGCCAGCCGAGCAGCAACAGCGCGAGGGGCGGGAGCGCAACGAGCGCCGCGCGACGGACGCGGCGCGGCTTGAGGGTCTTGGCGTCGTCGTTGGACATTGAGGACTCCTGGCTGCGCGCCCCGCAGCGGCGGGCGCGCCGACGGGCGAGGCGGTGCAAGGCGCGGCGGGCGTCGAGGAGCCGACGTCCGCCACGCCTTGCGCGCCCCGCGGATCAGGCGAGCGCCCTCCCGAGCGCGTCGCGCCCCTCGCGGTCGTTGCCGCGGGCGCCCTCGCGGTCGTTGCTGCGGGCGCCCTCGCGGTCGTTGCCGCGGGCGCCCTCGCGCTCGTCGCGCGCGGGCATGTCGCGCATCTGCAGCTGACCGTTCACCGGGAGCGCGTCGAGGCGCAGGCTCCACGAGCCGTCGCGGTTCGGGAACGCCGCGCCGATGCGCAGCCAGAACGACTTGTCGCCCGGCTTCTCGATCACGGTGTAGAGGGCCTTCATCTGCTTGGTGTCCATGGCGATGCGATCTCCGCGTCGAGACGTGCCGACCTCTTCGGCGACGACCGACGTGCTCGCCCTCCTTGCGGCTCGGGTGCCAACGCCGCGCACGCCGATCGCGGGCGATTTTCGGCCGAATTCGCGCGATCTTCGGGGGCGTCCGACCGGCGGAACACCGGCGGCCGCCGGCGGCGCCGGCGGAGGCGTCGACGCGTGCGAACCAGTTTGAAAGGCCTGGGGGCGCGTGATACCGAAGAACGAAAGAATCGCCGCGCTCGCAGATTCGGCTTGTTCGCTGGACGCGGCGCGAGCCCGAACGCGCATCCAACGTCGCACGGCTCGAACGAGGAGAACCGAGATGTCGAAGCACGACGTCCACCCGCACGAGGTCGAGAACGCCCCCTCACGCCGCGAATTCCTTGGCGGCGCCGCCGTGGGCACCGCCGCGGTCGCCTCGGGGCTGGCGACGACGTTGGGCGCGTCGAGCGCGTTCGCAGCGGCGCCCGCACCATCGGCGGCCCCCGCGTCGAGCTACGGCGCCTCGCCCCCCGCGGGGTTCGTGCCGATGTCGGCGCCGGGCAAGATCGTGAAGGTCGCGAAGGCGGGCTCGCTGCAGAAGAACGGGCTCTACCCCGATCCCGCCGCCGCCAAGGCGATGCTCGAGAAGGCGATGCTCGCGCTCACGGGCGAGACGACGCTCGGCGCCGCGTTCCGGCGCTTCGTCCACAAGGACGACAAGGTCGCGGTGAAGCTGAACGGCATCGCCAAGGGCAAGAAGTTCGGCACCAACAAGGAGCTCGTCGACGAGATCCTCGCCGGGCTCCTGACGGCCGGCGTGCCCGCCAACCGGATCGTCGTCTACGAGCAGTACAACTCGTTCCTCGCCGGCACGCGCGTCGCGCAGGACAACGTCCCCGCGGGCGTGACCTGCATGGTCCACAACAACAAGGACATGGCGACGCCGCCGATCGCGTTCATGGATGGCAAGAACGCGATCATGACCCGCTTCGCGCGCCCGCTCATGGAAGCGACCGCGGTCATCAACGTCTCGCTGATCAAGGACCACGCGATCTGCGGCTACACCGGCTGCCTGAAGAACATGACGCACGGCTCGGTGGACGTGCCGCACAACCACCACGGCCACCACGCGAGCCCGCAGATCGCGAAGCTCTACGCGCACGAGGCGATCAAGAGCCGCGTGCGCCTGCACATCACCGACGGCTACAAGCTCATGTACGACGGCGGCCCGGTCGAGGTCGTCTCGTTCGTCCCGCACGAGGCGGTCTACGTGACGACGGATCCGGTCGCGATGGACGTGCTCGGCTGGGAGCTCGTCGACGGCGTGCGCAAGCAGAAGGGGCTCAAGTCGCTCAAGGACGCCGGCCGCGAGCCCGCGTACATCGCGTCGGCGGCCGACCTCGGCCTCGGCGTCGGCGATCGGAGCAAGCTCGTGATCAAGGAGATCACGATCTAGCCAGCGGCGGCCGCGGGCCGACTGCCTGGCGCGAACGTCGGCGAGCGGTTCCCTCGAGGGACCGCCGCCTGACGGTCGCGGCAGCTCACGCGTCGAGCGCCGCCGCGCCCTCTTCGGCCTCGAGGCGTGGCTCGTTCTCGGCGGGCGCCTCGCGCTTGTAGCCGCACCCCTCCGTCACGCAGACGAGCATCGGCTTGGTCTTGCTGCCGCCGCGCGTCAGGAACGCCGCGCCGCAGTCGGGGCACGGCTCGGAGATCGGCTTCGCCCAGAGCTTGAAGTCGCACTTGATCGCCTCGGCCTTCCAGTTGGAGCAGCCGTAGAAGGTGCGTCCCCCCTTCTTCGCGGGGCGGATCTCGATGAGGTCGCCGGTCTTGCACTTCGGGCACTTCACGCCGACGGGCACCGGCTGCGCGTTCTTGCACTCGGGGTAGCCGGTGCACGAGAGGAACTGCCCGTAGCGCCCGGTGCGGATCGCCATGGGGCGGCCGCACTGGTCGCACTTGTACTCGGTGAGCACCGGCTTCTCGGCGTTGCCCGACGCGTCGAGCGGGCGCGTCCCCTTGCACTTCGGGTAGCCCGAGCAGCCGAGGAACCAGCCTCGCTTGCTCCAGCGCTTCAGCATCGGCTTGCCGCACAGGTCGCAGGTCTCGCTCGTCGGCGAGGGCTCGGGGGTCCAGCGCTTGAGCTTCTTCGCGGCGTCGAGCTGCTCCTTGAAGCGCTTGTAGAACGACTTCAACAGCTTCTCGCGCGCGAGCTTGCCCGACTCGACGAGGTCGAGCTGCTCCTCCATGTCGGCGGTGAACTGCGGGTTCATGAAGTCGAGCGCCGCCGTGACCAGCCCGTCGACGACCATCTTGCCGAGCTCGGTCGGCCGGAAGGTGCGTCCGTCGGGCTTCTCGACGTAGTCGCGCGCCTGCACCTTCGAGATGATCTCCGCATACGTCGAGGGACGGCCGATGCCGCGCTCCTCGAGCGCGCGCACCAGCGAGCCTTCGTTGAAGCGGGGCGGCGGCTGGGTGAACTTCTGCTCCGCGAGCACTCCGGGCGGCACGACGAGCGCGAGGACCTCCCCCTCGACGAGCGGCGGGAGCTCGGTCTCTTCGTCGCCGTTCTCCTTGGCGACAGGGGCCTTCGCGGCGGTGGGCGAGCCGTCGCTCCCCTCCTCGACCTCCTCTTCGCCCGCGAGCTCCGTCGGCGTCTCGAGCTCCTCGTCCTTCGCGCGCTTGGCGTACGCGTCGAGCCAGCCGCCGAACTTGAGCACCCGCCCGCTCGCCCGCAGCGCGTGCGAGGCGGAGGCCGACCTCGCGTCGATGTCGACGCTCGTCTGATCGTAGACCGCCGGCGACATCTGGCAGGCGACGAAGCGGTTCCAGATGAGCGCATAGAGCCGGAACTGCTCCGGCTTGAGGTACTTGCGCACCTGCTCGGGCGACAGCTCCATGCTCGTCGGGCGGATCGCCTCGTGCGCGTCCTGCGCGTTCTTCTTCGAGCGAAAGACGTTGGGCTGCGCGGGCAGGTGCTTGGCGCCGAAGGTCGCCTTGACGTACTCGCGCACCTCCTTGACCGCGTCGTCGCTGACGCGGGTGGAGTCGGTGCGCATGTACGTGATGAGGCCGACGGAGCCGAGCTCCTTGCCGAGCTCGACCCCCTCGTAGAGCCCCTGCGCGACCTGCATCGTGCGCTTGGCGGGGAAGCGGAGCAGGTTCGCCGCGTCCTGCTGGAGCTTCGAGGTCGTGTACGGCGCGGGCGCCTTGCGCTGCCGCTCGCTCTTCTGGACCTTCGCGACCTTGAAGGTCGCGCCCTTGAGGTCGGCCTCGACGCGACGGGCCGTCTGCTCGTCGCCGATCTTGTCCTTGGCGATCGACTTGCCGTCCCAGGTCGCGAGGCGCGCGGTGAAGCTCGGGTTCGACTTGCCGAGCAGCCGCGCCGAGAGGTTCCAGAACTCCTCGGGGACGAACGCCTCGATCTCGCGCTCGCGATCGACGATCAGCCGTAGCGCCACCGACTGCACCCGCCCGGCCGAGAGCCCGAAGGAGAGCTTCGACCAGACGAGCGACGAGACGTCGTAGCCGACGATGCGGTCGAGCACGCGCCGCGTCCGCTGCGCGTCGTAGAGGTGCTCGTCGAGATCGCGCGGGTGCTCGATGCCGTCCTTGACGCCGCGCTTGGTGATCTCCTGGAAGAGCACGCGCCGCGTGGGCTTCTTCGCGCTCTTGAGCTCCTGCGCGAGGTGGAACGCGATGGCCTCCCCTTCGCGGTCGGGGTCGGTGGCCAACATGATCGCGTCGGCCTGCTTGGCGGCGTCCTTGATCTCTTTGAGGGTCTTCTCCTTGCCCTCGATGACCTCATACGACTCGAGGAAGCCCTTCTCGATGTCGATGCCGTACTTCTTCGGCAGGTCCCAGACGTGCCCCTTGGAGGCGAGCACCTGATAGCTCGGGCCGAGGTACTTCTTGATCGTCTTCGCCTTCGCCGGCGACTCGACCACGACGAGCGTATTGCCTCGAGACGCCATCTGAATATCAGTTTCCTCTTTTAAATCAACAATTTACGAGTGCAAAGACGCCCGCGGGGCCCTCCCTTACTACCCCCTCGACCGTCCACGTCAAGAGGATGGCTCGGAGCTCTGCCACTCCGAGAGCCGTCCGAAGCACCAGCTCGTCGAGCCCGGATGGGCCGATTTCGAGCGCCTCGACGACAGCGCGCTCGGTCGCGTCCTTGGGCGCCGGTCGAGGCGGCGTGGGGCTCGACCGCAGGCTCCCCCGCTCCGCCACGGCGCCCTGCCGCTCGGGGGATGCCGGGCGGCGGCGGCGGGGCGGGGGCGGCGGCGGCGGGACCGGCTCGAGCGCGAGCGACGCGCCGAGGTCCGAGGCCGCCGACAGGCCGAGGCTCGCGAGCAGCGTCGAGGGGGCGTCGAGCGGACGCGCGCCCCAGACGAGCTCCTGCGCGCAGCCGGCCATGCGGGCGTCCCACGGGGCCCCAGGGACGACCCAGAGCGGTCGACCGAGGGCGCGGGCCGCGGCGGCCGTCGAGCGAGCACCGCTCACGAGCGGCGACGCGACCACCACGACGGCGTCGGCGAGCGCCGCGATGACCGCGTTGCGTTCGAGGTAGTAGCCGCGCTGGGGCCAGACCCCGCGCTCGCGGATGGCGACCAGCGCCCCCGCCGCCTCGACGCGCTCGAACAGCGGACGGTGGCGAGGCGGCGTCCGGACGTCGAGGCCTGCGGGGAGCACGACGATCGTACCGCCTCCCGCCTCGAGCGCCCCCTCGTGCGCGGCGTGGTCGATGCCGATCGCGCCCCCCGAGACCACCACGACGCCCGCCGCGGCGAGGCTGCGGGCGAGCCTCCGGGGTTCGCCCAGGGCTGCAGTGTCGGGGACGCGCGTGCCCACTACGGCCACTGCCGGGCCGAGCGCGTCGAG
>JAJXTK010000331.1 GCA_021783935.1 Myxococcales bacterium
ACGAGACACCGCGCGCGGGCGGGTCAGCCGATCGCCTCGCGCAGCCGCGGCAGGACGACCTCGTCGGTGTACCGGATCATGTGCTCACCCTGGACCGCGTTCGTGATCGCCCAGCGGATCGAGGGCAGACCGCGGCGGGCGCCGCGCGCGAGGAGACGCCAAAAGAGACCGCGCCGCGCCCCGAAGACGCCGAGTCGGACGACGGAGCGGGCGACGGTCGCGAGGTCCTCGAAGGTCGTCGGCGAGGTGTGCGGCGGCGCGCCGATGAGATCGAGGAAGCGCACGCAGCGGGCCTCGTACTCCTTGGGCGAGTACAGGCTCGCGAGCAACCGGGTGTACCCTTCGAGCAGGGCGCGATCGCCCATGGCGGGTTCGAAGTTCGTGTGTGCAAACTGGTCCCCGCTCGAGGTGACGCGGATTCGCTTCTCCTTCGTCAGCCTTCGTTCGAGCTGCGTTCCGGGGAGGGCGATGAGCATGCCGATCATCGCGAGCGGGATGGGGCTGTTCGCGATGAAGGCCCGCTGGGCCTCGAAGGCCTCGGGGCCGTCGCTGTCGAAGCCGACGATGAAGCCCCCCATCACCGCGAGCCCCGCGCGCGTGAGCTTCTCGATCGCGGCGGTGAGATCGACCCCGACGTTCTGGCGCTTCTTCGTCTCACGCAGCGCTTCGACCGAGGCCGTCTCGATGCCGATGAAGACCGAGGAGAATCCCGCCGTGACCATCTCCCGCATCAGCTCGTCGTCGGCCGCGAGGTTGACGCTGGCCTCGGTGTAGAGGTCGAACGGATACCTTCGCTCGGCCTGCCACGCGCGGAGCACGGGCAGCAGCTTGCGGACGGCCCTCTTGTTCCCGATGAAGTTGTCGTCGACGAAGAACACCGAGCCTCGGTGGCCGAGCGCGTAGAGCGCGTCGAGCTCGGCGATCACCTGCTCGTTGGACTTGACCCGCGGCACGCGGCCGAAGATCTCGATGATGTCGCAGAACTCGCAGGAGAACGGGCAGCCGCGCGAGTACTGAACGCTCATGGTCTGGTAGCTGCGCCGATCGAGCAGATCGAACCGCGGCACCGGCGCGAGCGCGAGATCCGGGCGAGCCTCCGCCTCGGCGCGCGCGAGCACGAGCGGGGTCAGGCGGCGGCGCCTCGGGCTGCCGCAGAGCGCCTCGAGGGCCGCGACCAGCTCCTCGGCGCGCCCCTCCGCCTCGCCGAGGAACAGCGCGTCGGCCTCCGGAAACAGGTGCGGCGACGTCGTCGGTGCCGGGCCGCCGACCACGGTGGGGCGGCCGATCGCCCGCGCACGGGCGATGACCTCGCGCATCGACGGCGCCTGGACGAGCATGCCGCCGACGAGCACCGCGTCGGCCCAGCGGAGCTGCTCGTCGCTCAGCTCCTCGACGTTGAGGTCGATGAGCCGCAGCGACCACTCCACGGGGAGCATGGCGGCGAGGGTGCAGAGGCCGAGCGGCGGCAGCGAGGCGCGCTTGCCGATGAGCGGAAGGCTGAACTGAAATCCCCAATACGTGGTCGGGAAGCGGGAGTGCACCAAGAGGACGCGCATGCGAAGGCGATGCGGGTTCGGTGCGTCCGTCTCGACGCGAGAAGCCGTGCGCGGGACCGCGACGGCGTCGCTCGGGGGGGACTTCACGAGCGCGAGGCGCGCACGCCGCCGAGATCGCCCGCGTCGTCGGTCACGGTCGTCTCGACCGTTCTCGTCTCGATGACCCCAGGGTGATCGTAGACCTGCGCGAGGCGACCGAGCGCGAGAGCGCCGAGCACCAGGCCGAGATCGAACAAGGCCACGTCGAGGTGCGCGAGCCCGAGGGCGAGATCGACGACGGTCGCCGCCACCCAAGCCGACAGGACGTAGGCTCCGATCCGTGGCCGCACCGCCACCGCGATCGCGACGAGGACCTCGAGGACGCCCACGGCGACCATCGTCTCGCGCACCGGCAGCGGCAAAAGCCGCGCGACCGAGGGGGCCAGATAGGCGTCCCAGTCGGCGAGGACGCGGCTGAACTTGTCGAGCCCGGCGATGGCGGGCACGAGCACCAGGCTCCAGTGCAAGATCGCGTAGGCCTGCTTCGAGGGGCTAAAAGCCACCGTGCCGGAGGTCGTGACCGTTTTGGGCATGTCGCGCACTCCTAACGCACATGCGGGTGTCGGTCGATTGTGCACAGTGCAAGCGGGAGACCTGGCTCGGCTCAGACAGGCCGCGAGCGGGAGCTCTCGACGGCAGCGGCGAGCTTGGCTGGCTTCTTGTATGGCGGCGCGAGGACGATGGAAACTCTCGGCGACCACACGGGCCTCATTCCTCAAGAGGCCAGCCCATCGTGGCCCCCGGAGCGAACGCGCGAAGCGCAGGCGATCCGCCGCATCCTGGTCTGCCTCGACGACTCGACCTTCTCGGCCGCGATTCTGCCGCACGCCATCGCCATCTCCAAGAGCCTCGGGAGCTCGATCACGCTGCTGCACGTGATGCAGCCGCCCCGCGAGCGCGCAAGGCAGCAGTCGACCGACGTGCTCGAATGGGAGATCTCCCGTCAGGAGGCGTTCGCGTATCTCAAGCGCCTCGAGGAGCAGGCCTCTCAGGCGTCGGGCCGTCCGGTCGACAGCAGGCTCGAACAGGGGCTCCCCGCCGAGCGGATCACGGCGGTCGCGCGGGAGCTCGACGCGGATCTGACGGTCCTCGGGAGCCAGGGCGAGCGGGACATCTCCGCCTGGAACCTCGGCAGCACCGTGATGCAGGTCTTGGAGCTCACGCGCGGCTCCGTGCTCCTCGCGCGCAGGCGGCCGACGGGCACCCAGGACGCGTCGCCGCAGCGCATCCTGGTGCCCCTCGACGGGTCGGTCCGCAGCGAGAGCGTGCTGCCCACGGTCGCGCGCATCGCGAGCACGCACGACGCGGAGGTGCTGCTCGTCTTCGCGGCGCCCGAGGCCGTGCCGACCGCCGTGCTTCGCGCGCCTGAGGATCTGGAGGTCGCGCGCGACCTCACCGCGCGCCTCGAAGTGTCGGCCAGGCGCTATCTGGCCGGGCTGCGCGACCAGCTGGTGCGCGAGGGGATCGCGGCGCGCACGCGCATCGTGCGAGCGGCGAACGAACGGCACGCGATCCTCGAGCTCTCGCGGCACGAGCGCAGCGATCTCATCGTGCTCTCCGCGCACGGCTCTTGCTGCGATCCCGCGCTCACCTTCGGGAGCTTCACGGCGCACCTGCTGACGCACTCGACCGTGCCGCTGCTCGTGCTGCAGGACCTTCGGCAGTCCGAGCAGCTCGCGCGAGGCGAGCGTCGAAGCGCGCCACCGCCTCGGGCCCGCTACCCGGAGGGCAGTTGACGGCCGCGGCGAGAGCCGCGCCGCTCGACCAGTCGCCCAACGTCACGTCGCTCGACGCCGAGGCGCGCGCGCTCGGCGAGGCGCATCGACACGTGCGCCGCGCCGACCGTGCCGTGTTGCAGCTCTTCGAGCGCTGGCCGTCGCGCGTCGCGCGAGCGCTCGAGCGCGCCCACAAGCACCTCGCCTCGCGTCACTTCGAGGACGCCGAGCTCGAGAAGGCGGCTGAGTGGTTCCTCGACAACTACTACCTGATACGCAGGGTTGCGCGGCAGGTGACCCAGGAGCTCCCTGCGGGCTTCCTACGGCGCTTGCCTCACCTCGCGCGCGGGGCATCGGCAGGCGTGCCCCGCGTCGACGCGCTGGCGCGGGCCTTGGTGGCGAGGAGCCAGATCGAGATCGACGTCACCGCGTTGCACGCGTTCGTAGCCGCCTACCAAGCGGGCTCGCCGCTGACGATCGCCGAGCTCTGGGCGCTGCCCACGATGCTGCGCGTCTCCGTCTTGCACGCGCTGATGCACTTCCTCGAAGCCCTGGACGTCCCGATCCATGGCCTGCTCGAGCGCGCGCCGGCCCGTCGCTCTCCCCCGGACGCCGAGTCGCTCGGCCTTGGCCGGGGCGCCGGCGTCGAGCGATCGATTCGGGCCCTGCGCCTGCTCGCCGAGATCGATTGGAGGGTGTTTTTCGAAAGGGCGAGTCGCGTCGAGGCGCTGCTGCGCGAGGACCCGGCGGGGACCTACGCGCGCATGGACTTCGAAACCTGCGACGCCTACCGCAAGGCCGTCGAGGAGATCGCTTGGGTGTCGGGGGCGGCCGAGCCTGACGTCGCGGAGCATGTGCTCGCGCTCGCCCGCGCGCAGAGGCCCGACGCGCGCCTCGGTCACGTCGGCTACTTCCTGGTCGACGAGGGGCGAGGCGCGCTCGAGGCGAAGGTCGGCTATCAGGCCCGGGGCCTCGCGCGCGTGCGCCGCGCGCTCACGCGGCGCCCCGCGCTCGCCTACTTCTCGCTGCTCGCGCTTTCGACGTCGGGGCTGCTCGTCGCCCTCGGAGGGGTGCTCGCGCGCGCCGGCGCGTCGCTCCCGTCGCTGTCGGCGGCCCTCGCGCTCTGCGCGCTCCCCGCGTCGATCGTCGCGGTGACCGTGGTGCAGTGGACGCTCTCGCGCGTGCTTGCGCCACGCACGCTCCCCAAGCTCGACTTCGCCAAGGGGCTGACCGACGAGGTCCGGACCCTGGTCGTGATCCCGACGCTCCTCGGACGCAGCGAGGACGTAGAGGCGATGCTGCGGCAGATCGAGCTGCACTACCTCGCCAATCGCGACGAGAGGCTCGCGTTCGCGTTGCTCACCGACGACGTGGACGCCAAGACGCCGCCCGAGGACGAGGCGCTCCTCGAGATCGCCGCTCGGGGGATCGACGCGCTCAACGCGACGCACGGTCGCGCCGGCGCGGGGCCCTTCCACCTGCTGCACCGCGAGGCTCGCTGGAACGCCGCCGAAGGACGGTTCATGGGCTGGGAGCGCAAGCGGGGGAAGCTCGAGGAGCTCAATCGCCTGCTTCGGGGGGCGAAGGACACCAGCTACGTGCGCCACGTCGGCGACCCCGCGGGCATCGAGGGGATTCGCTTCGTCCTCACGCTCGACAGCGACACCCAGCTCCCGATCGGGGCGGCGCTGCGGTTGATCGGCCTGCTCGCGCATCCGCTCAACCGCGCCGTCTTCGACGCCGCCACCGGGCGCGTCGTGTCGGGCTACAGCATCGTCCAGCCGCGCATCGAGGTCTCGCCGTCGAGCTCCCGACAGACGCTCTTCGCGCGCGCCTTCGCCGGCGACGTCGGGTTCGACATCTACACGCACGCCGTGTCGGAGTCGTACCAAGACCTCTTCGGCGCCGGCATCTACGTCGGCAAGGGGCTCTACGACGTCGACGCCTTCATGCGCAGCCTCGAGGGGCGCGTGCCGGAGAACGCCCTCGCGAGCCACGATCTCTTCGAGGGGATCCACGGGCGCACCGCGCTCGCGACCGACGTCGTCCTCTTCGAAGACCACCCCGCCCACTACGCCGTCTACGCGCGGCGCATGCACCGTTGGGTGCGCGGCGACTGGCAGCTGCTCCCGTGGCTCTTCGGTCGGGTGCCCTCCGCCGGGCCGACGTCGGTGGCGAGCCCGCTGTCGCTCGTCGATCGATGGAAGATCCTCGACAACCTCCGCCGCAGCCTGACGAGCCCGCTGCTCTTCGCCCTCTTCGCCTTCGGCTGGATCGGGCTCCCCGGCGCGCCCGTCGGCTGGACGCTCCTCGCGCTCGCCGTCCTGCTGCTGCCGACCTTCCCGGCCCTGCTGCACGATCGCCGCCGCCGCGCGCTGAACCTCCTGCGCTGCGGGCTCGCCATCGCGTTCGTCGCGCACGAGGCGGTGGTCGTGTCCGACGCCATCGTGCGCGTGGCGATCCGTTTGGCCATCACGCGCAGGCACCTGCTCCAGTGGACCTCCGCCGCGCACTCTGCGTTCGGCCTCCGCGCTCGCTCTTCGCGCGCGCTGCTGTGGCGGGAGATGCTCGGCTCGCCGCTCCTCGCGCTCGCGACCACGGCGGTGGTGGCGCTCACGAGGCCCACGGCCCTGTTCGTCGCCTCGCCGCTGTTGTTGCTCTGGTTCGTCGCGCCGGAGATCGCCCGGTGGGTCAGCCTCGCCTCGCCCGCGCACGAGGCGCCGCTCCGCCGCGAGGAGCGGCAGAAGTTGAGGATGCTCGCGCGCCGGACGTGGCGCTTCTTCGACGTCTTCGTGGGGCCGAACGACCAGTGGCTTCCGATCGACAACTATCAGGAGGAGCCGCGCGAGCAGACGGCGCACCGCACCTCGCCGACCAACGTCGGCCTGCTGCTGCTCTCCACGCTCGCGGCCTACGATCTTGGGTATCTCGGGCCCAGCGAGCTCTCGCTGCGCGTGAGAAGCGCGTTCGAGAGCATCAAGCGGCTCGCGCACTATCAAGGTCACCTGCTCAACTGGTACGACACCAAGAGCCTCGAGCCGCTCCTCCCGCGCTACGTCTCGACCGTCGACAGCGGGAACTTCGCCGGCTGCCTGCTCGCGCTCGCGCAAGGGTGTCGCGAGGCGGCGCGCGCCCCGGTGCTGCGCGCCGCCACCTTCGAGGGGCTCGCCGACACCGTCGAGCTCGTCGAGGACGCGCTCGCGACGCTGACGCAGGCCCAGGCGAGCGGCCTGCGCGCCGTGGTCGCGCGCGCCCTCGGCGAGCTGAAGGAGGCTCGCGAGCGGCCGGAGCTCGCCTATCCGGCGCTCAGGAGGCTCTCCGACGAGACGTCAGCCGAGCTCGATCGCGGGCTGCACGCGCTGCTCGCGACGGGCGCGCTCCGCCACGACGCAGAGACGCTTCGCACGCTCCACACGTCGATCGACCGCTTCCATCAGCACGTTCGACAGCAGCTGCAAGAGATCGACCGAGTGCTCCCTTGGCTCGCGCTGCGGGCCGAGCCGATCGCCACAGTGCTGAAGTTCTCGACGTCGCTTCGCCTCGACGAGATCCCGTCCGCGTGCCGACGCCTGCTCGCGCAGCTCGATGGCTGGGAGCACGATCGACGCCCCTCGGAGGGTGCGAGTGCCGAGCTCGCCGCGTCGGCGGCCCGAATGCGGGAGGGCTGCCAGCGCGCCGTCGGGCACGCGACGCGGCTCGCCGAGGAGCTCCTCGAGCTCGCCGCGCGCGCGCGGGAAGAAGCGCTGGGGATGGACTTCCGCCTCCTGTACGACCGAGAGCGGAAGCTGTTTCGAATCGGCTACAACGCTACGCAGGACCAGCTCGACGCGCACCACTACGACCTGCTCGCATCGGAGGCGCGGCTCGCGAGCTACCTCGCGATCGTGAAG